>NZ_JBIUCP010000028.1:0-53617 GCF_044538765.1 Acinetobacter sp. ABJ-A23_2 | reverse complement strand
ACTTATGACGTTATGAATAACAAATTAATCTAAATTGTTAAAAATATGTAATTAAAAATTATTTTTAGCTTATCTGATTTAAGCATTATAGTTGCCAAGCTTAAAGTGTTTTTATTTAACATTCACTTAACGATCTTTGCTCTTTTTTTAAGAAACTCTCGGCTATTCGTGATGCTTCTTGAAAATTGATTTCACTGCACACCCAAAATGACAAAAGCTTTCCATTTAAATGAAAGTATTGCTTATGGTACTCAGTGACATCATCTGAATGAGGGTTTCCAACACAGAAACAATTTTCATTATTTTTTCTTACTTTACCGTTTAAAATACCGCCAATACAAATATCCATTTTTATACCAGTTATAATGTTAACTTATAAAACATAAATTTAATTTTTATATTATATAAAACAAATAATCAACTTATTTAATATTTTATATAAAAAACCCACAAAGGAAGAAGTGGGTTTTTTAACTACGTAGATGATTTCATGTTATTTAATTGAGCAAATCGCCAAAAAATAAACCAAATAAAATCATCAAATTACGTTATTTAAGCATTCGTCACAATTGTGATGTTCGAAGCTTGTGGGCCTTTTTTACCCTGTGTCACAGTAAACTGAACACGCTGACCTTCTAAAAGAACTTTAAAGCCTTGTGTTTGAATCTCAGAAAAATGTGCAAAAACATCTTTACCTTCATCAGATTGAATAAAACCAAAACCTTTAGTTTCATTAAACCATTTTACTGTACCAGTAGTATTAGACATAAATTAATCCTAATTTTTTAAAAACATTATCATTTGTTATTGGGTGAACCAATTGAACTAAAAAATATACACTCTACTTAAATATCTAATAATATACGGAGGATTATAAATAAAACTGCGAAAAGAGAGATTTAGGGTTACATGAATATTTTTGTAGTTAAAGTCGACTATACACGCTTCTTAACGAATTGCAATCTCTATCTTGATTAATTGATTTTTTACTTAATTTAAGACGCTCCATTCTTATCTAATTCATTGATTTTAAATACTATTTATAAATAATTTTATTGATTTAACATCACTATATTAATTAAATATATCTTATTTTTTACACGATAAAATTTTGTCTTCTATAGATTTTTAAGCTTTGCTATAAGCTCAAACGCTTACTTTTAGGAATAATTAAAATATTTTACTTTTTTATAAAATATACAGACTTGTATATATACACTTTGCCTATTCTACTTTAAAGTACATGTGCAGCTTAACATGTTGATGATAAACAGGAAGTAACTCCGTGAACGGTCTCTTAGTTTTTATAACAATTGCTTTTCTTACATTATCAAGCCCAGGACCAGGCGTTTTATTTACAGTAACAAATTCAATTAACTATGGTGTTCGTACTGCTTTATTCGGTATTAGCGGTTTAATCATTGGTATGTTCATTATCGCTGTGATTTCTGCAAGTGGAGTCGGGCTTATTATTACCAGTAATCCTACGATCTTCACGGTCTTAAAGTTTATTGGGGCCTTTTACCTTATGTATTTAGGTTATAAAAATTTCATAAAAAAATCCCCAACACAAGATTTACTCGAAACTGAACATGACGAGAAAGGTATAAAGAAATCAAAACTTTTCTATCAAGGATTGTTTGCTTCACTACTTAATCCCAAAACAATTGTCTTTTTCATTGCCCTTTTTCCACAGTTTATTGATATTAAAAAAGAAATATTAAATCAGTTTCTGGTTTTATCTTTAACCTTCTGTTTTATTGGATTTTTGATTCATTTAGTTTATGCCAACTTTTCTTCTATTTTTAAAGAGAAAATGCTTGCCGGAAATAATTTTGCAAAACTGAATAAAGTCAGTGGTTGTATTTTCTTTCTTCTCGCTATTTTACTTATTACTCAATAAAAAGTTTGTACTCCTATAAAAAGCAGAATGGACCAGCTTGTTAAATGTTTTGTAGCCTATATGCTTAAAAACAGCTCTAACAAGTTGGTCTTTTTATAAGTTCACACGGTTAGCAAGCCATCCATAAAAGAACTGCTCATACTTTGGATTTTTCTCGGTAATTGCAATATAGCGTTGGCCTTGCATAATATTCAGAAGACGTACTAATACCCGTTCACCTTCATTACCGCGCTTCTTTATATAGATTGATAAAGCCTGTAATGTAGAGGGTCCATATTCCCCATCCAATTTAAGATCCGCCCAACCTTCTTTCCCTTGCCGGTTTAACAAGTTCAAAGCACGCTGTAGAAGTGGTTTTGTAAAACCAATACCGCAATTTACTCCTGTGTCGAGTAGCTCTTCAGCAATGGTCGGACTAATCAAATTAACTTGATCAAATCGCGGCTCAAGCCAATATTGGCTCTTATAAATATCTCTTGCGATTTCTAAAGGTAAATCCTTCATTTCACCTTGATATCCATAACTACGTGCAACTGCTTGTGTAATGCCATATTTAGTAGCATGGCCAGAGTCAAGGAGGTCATTTACATAACCACCTTCACGTTTTATAAGTGCATCTAAATATTGTTCAATATTCATGGGATTGTCCTCATTTATAAAACTCACTGTTAGTATTAACTTTGAATATCATCTTTTGCTTTTTTTAAGTCTTTCATTACTTCAACAATGGTTTTCCCTTCTTGTTTATTAATGAAGTTAAATATCCATCTCACAATTGCCCAGCCAGGTAAGCCACAAATAAAGAAGAATCCACCTAAAGTGATCATGCCCCATATATCTGTCACCCATTCATGCAAGTCCCATTTCATGATAATGAATGAGCCACCAGTCAAGCTTGAGACAATAGTGCAAATCAAACCGACTACCCATTCTTGAGGTGAACGAGGGAAACGCATGATTAGAACCACTGCTACGACTAAGCTCACAGCTAAAGCAATCATCATGACCGTACCATAGAGCTTAAAAGCAGAAGCTAGTCCGTTTAATATTAAAAAATTTTCCATAATTTAATCCTGTCTCATACTTAAAATTTGAGAAATAATCTTGATTACTACATTGTTATTTCTCATATTTTTATAAAAAATCTGCTACACAACCACAGTTAGCTTAACCGTTCTTTTTTCTCTTAAAACTGGCATACATCAATGACTTATCTTTTTTGACCAAAAAGTTGAGATAACACGCTGCCGTATATCGGAAACTTTTGTGAGCCATTAAATTCTTTGTTAGATTCTTCATGTTCTTGATACCCTTTATCGACGAACATTAAGCCTGATCCACGGAATCGGGCTTTTTTTATTTCATTTTTTGTTTTTGATAGCCGATCTCTACCACTGATTCACTATCGCCATTTTTTATATTCTGTCGTCCAGTGAGGCAGAATAAATATCACTACTTACTAAGCCATTGATAAAAATTAAAAATATACTTAAGTAAAATATTTGATTCGTTCTATCAATGAGTTCTCATAACTGATATTATAACTATAGTTATTATTAGTCAATAACTATAGTTGTTTTACTAAATATAACTTAAGTTATATATTTGTTATAAGTTAGCTGGTGCGATCATTATGGCTCTTAAAGACCGTTTAAAAGATTCAAGGATTAAAGCTAAGAAAACTCAGGCAGAAGTTGCTGAAGCAGTAAAAATGTCTCAGCCTGCTTATCAAGCTTTAGAATCGGGAAAGAACTTAAAATCTGCTTTTCTTCCACTCATTGCACAGTTTTTAGGTGTAGATGCTTATTGGCTCACTACTGGTAACACAGAAGATTCTTTTAGAGAAAGTGATGTATTTAGTCCTACCGTTGTCAGTAGTGATGTAGTAGATCAATATGTGTGGATTGAAGTTGTTGAAGCAAGTTTTTCTTGTGGTACAGGCGAATCTATCGAATTTCATTTCGATGCTATTAATGGAAAAATTCCTTTCCCCGCTTCATTCTTTAAAGAAAAACGCGTTGCTCAAGAATGCATGCGTATTATTAAAGCTAAGGGCGACAGCATGACCGACTACATCAAAGATGGAGATTTGGTCGGTATTGATATCTCACAGACTGAAGTCATTGATGGCGAGATTTATGCGGTTTACTTTGCCGGTGAAGGAATGATTAAACAGATTTTTAAAGAGGCAGATGGTTCTTTAATTTTGCACAGTTTAAATGAAAAATTTAGAGACCGACGAGTAACTGAAGAGAACGGTAAAAACTTTAAGGTTATGGGTCGCCAGTTCTGGCGTGCAGGCTAATTTAGTTATTAAATATAATTAAAATAATAATACGAGTTTTTTTAACCACTTCAGAATTTTATAACTTTAATTATTTATATAATGTATAGACATAAAAAAACCTATCCCCTTTAAAAGAGATAGGTTTTCTCGCTTTATTACCATGGTTTTATCAACAATATGTATTTAAACGATAAAGTTGATTAAATCCAGTATAGAAGCTTTTACCATCTTGGTTTAACTCAATTTCTTCACCAGATTGAAGTTGAATTTTTTTACCAACTTCGACCCAACGATATCCATCGAGAGAGTTTTGTTTACGCACATGAGGAACAATCCTCACATTAATTTCGTTGCCATTTACGGCTGTGGCAATGTGCCACTCATTTACTATATTCACAATCATTCACTCATCACTGAGCTCATGTGATTTTACGGTATGTAATTAGAACGCTAGATTTAGGGTATGGACAGTTCGTCTAGAATTTAATATTTAGCTTTATATAGGGTTATTTATAAGCTAATTGCTTTTCATAATTTTCGTATTATGAAAAGTGGTACATCACAGAGCATAATATTTTTGGATGCGGGAGTCGGATTTGAACCAACGACCTTCGGGTTATGAGCCCGACGAGCTACCAGACTGCTCCACCCCGCAATTGGAAGTAAGCTTTATACGCTCATCTATTTTATAAAGCAAACTTTATTTTTTAATCGGTTGTAATTATTAACAATTCTCTTTTTATTATTTTTTCATTTTAACCATTCAGTCTAAATTCACATATCAATTTCAATTTTTAATTCTTTAAATTGTTGTATTTATTTTAAATAGAACCCGATATTCATAGACAACAATTGCCTTGGTTGGATGGCTTTTATACTATCTAGTTTGGCCCTTTAATTTTTTGTTCGTATGTCTGAACCTCAGTTTTCCCTTAGTGAATATCTCGGCACTGTGCAGGAAGTGATACGCCTGACATTTGACGAACCGGTATGGGTTAGAGCAGAGATTCGTAATTTAAATATTAAAGGTGGACATTACTATTTAGAGCTTGCAGAGAAAGATGCAGATACGGATAAAGTCATCGCCAGTTGTAAAGCAACCATTTGGAAATTTTCAGCGAGTAAAATTGTTCTTAAGTTTGAACGAGAAACAGGAATTGAGTTAGCAAGCGACTTAAACGTTTTAATTAAAATTAGAGCGCGTTTTGATCCGCAATATGGATTTTCAGTCAATATAGAAGAGATTGACTCAAGTTTTACACTTGGGGAAATTGCAAAACGTTATCAACAAATTGTAGAGCGTTTAACTCAAGAAGGTTTGATTCATAAGAATAAACTTCTCCCTACTCCTTTTGATATTCAAAATGTTTTAGTGATTGCTCCTCAAAATGCTGCAGGTTTGGGGGACTTTAAAAAAGATGCAGATGCTCTTGAGCGAAATGGGGTTTGCCATTTTGTTTATCAAAGTGCGACCTTTCAGGGAAATACGGCTGCCGTTAGCCTTATGGAGTCATTGGCAACAGGGTTAAAGCAATGGGCAAATAGTTATAACTTTGCACCCGATCTGATTGTAATTATTCGTGGTGGTGGTGCTGTAAATGACTTAGCTTATTTAAATGATTATGAGCTTGCTGCCCTACTCTGTAAACGTAGCGTACCGATTTGGGTTGGTATCGGACATGAAAAAGACCGTACTATCCTTGATGAGATCGCACACCGTTCGTTTGATACTCCAAGTAAAGTGATTGCGGGTATTCGCAACCATATTGTTGAACGTGTACAAGAAGCTGTAGACAACCTACAAACAATTAAACTTTTGTCTCAACATCAAATTACGACTTATCAAAGTAAGAGTGATCAATATTTACAACATATTAAATCTTCTGCCCAAGGCCAACTTAATTCTGCTCACCAGTTCCTCGAACAAATGAAAGAACGCATTCAATTTGTTTCGCAGCAACAGGTTAAGTTTTCTTTAACGCAAACCGAAGCGCTTATGCGAGAAATTCTTCTGCAAAACCCGAGACAGATTCAAGCCAAAGGCTATGCAATTGTAAGATCTGAAGGCAAAGCAATTCGTTCTGTTCATCAAATCTCAAACTCGGCCGTTACTATTGAAATGCAAGATGGTGTTATTGAGGCCAATATTACAGAGGTAATTCCTAATGAATGAAAAAGAACTGTCTTTCAAAGAAGGTCATGCCATCTTAAAACGAAATGCTGAATTACTTGAGTCTCAGGAAAGCCCAGATGTTGATAATTTAATGAAAATTGTTGAAGAATCTATTAGTGCTTATAAAGCGTGTAAGTCTCGAATTGAAGCTGTTCAACAAGCTTTAGATGAAACATTTAAAGAATAATTTGCAATAAAAAAAGCCCATTTCTACTTCTCATTGAAGAAATGGGCTTAGTGAACACCACTTAGTCCTGAAATGCAAAAATGAGGATTAGGTCACATTTTTGCAAAAACATAGTCCCATAAGGAACTTCGATGTTCAATATTTTAATTGTGTCTATACGTTAGTTTGGCTTAATTTTCACCATATAAGACTATAAAACACAAACTCTGCTCATGGTTATTGTTAAATTTAATTTAAGAGTTATTCCTCATTGAATGGACCAACTAATTTATAAATTTTCCCATCTTTTGGATTTTCATAAAGTAAATCCATGTTGGGTAGAATAATCTCATCATCAATTTCAATATGTTCTACACTTTTATGAAGCTCAAGCACATGGTCATTCATGGGTCTAACTTTTGCCAAAGCAATTAATTCTTTATCAAATTGGTCCTTGATAATTACTTTTAATCTTTTCATAAAAATCTCCTGAAAAATAAATTTTTTAATATAAATAATGAGTTAAGTTTAAAATGAGCTAATCGCAGAATAGCCGATTGGCATAGCAAAGAAAGTTAAAATAAATGCAGCTGTACGTTGTAAATTGCGTTGATTTAACCAAGTTACTTTATTTGAAATAAGGACTGTTCCAAACATAATCCATAAAAAAGCAATTGGAGTAATTAAAGATAAAAACACAACAATGTGAATAAAATACAAATGCGGATTTTCCCACGCTGCATGTGGAAAAATCGCCGAAGCAAAGAGCAAAGCTTTCGGGTTTAAAAGTGTTGCAAGAAATAAAGCTTTTGGCGTAATGAGTGGTCGGTCTAATTTAATATCTTCAGTCGATGTCATCCAAAGTTTAAAAGCAAGATAAAGAATGAAACCCGCACTGATCAGCTTTAATATGGCTGGAAGCCATGGAATGAAATGAGATACTGACTCAAGTAAAACACCCCAAGAGGTAATTGCGATTAGGTAACCTATTACCTCTGCCGGAATTAACTTAAGTGAATGCTTTACCCCTGCCTGTATGCCAGCCGAGGCTAATAATGTATTTGTTGGTCCTGGAGTCAGCAAAATAGTGACCACAAGTCCAATAAACAAAAATGACACCATAGGCTAAAAACTCGATTGATTACGCTAGGCGAAATATGTCAAAAACAGTCCTATATTGTCGACAAAATCGTTGTAACAAGAAATATTACAAATACTTTTTATTTTTTAAAATTAGGAGCTTATTAAAAAGTGAATCTTGGTTCATTATAATTTGTTCAATTTTAAATTTGCAAAATTCGTCACACATTTTTTAAAAATATTACTCTAATTTAAAAAATGACTTCAAACTACTTAATAATTTATCTTTTAAAATTAAGTCGTTATTTTTGAGTGCTTTTTAATCAACCTATCTTATTTCCCCTCCATCGGAAAGAAATATCATACGCCTTGAAATTGCTAAATTGATCAATATATATACAAGTGAAAATCGTGATTTTACTGAATAGATGTATTGTTCCCCATCAATTCATTAATCGCCGCTTTCATCGAATTAAATAGTTGATGGAGGATGCATGATGAATGCTTATGTTCGCCCACATCCGGATGGTTTTAAATCTTATTTAGGAAAGGATCAGAAAACCGGTCTTTATACAGTACGGGTTGGTTGGACAATATATGAAACGAATGCCAATGGTTCTGTTTTGTATATTGTTAAAGAGGAAAGTAAAATTCCATTGGATGTAGAAAAGTTTAAAACTGACCGTCCCAAAATCTATGATGCACTTTTAAATGAAGTGCAATTTCAACGTAAGAAACAACTGGCTATTGAACTTCAAAAGTCCAATATACCCTCTTATGATCGTAAGGCCTATAAAAAACGGCGCGGCTTTACAAGCTCTTAAAATTATCTAGCAAAGTCAGTAGATACAGAAAAAGCACCCTTGGGTGCTTTTTCGTTTAACGACCAGTCGCAATTAACACAAACAGACTCAGTATTAATGTACTTAATGATCGTTTGCAGTGTACGTGGACTTCATGCTCAGCTCCGTGAGCGTACTGTTCAATGTTTTCCATTACGTGTGCTCTTAAAGTTCACACTGATAATTTGCCTAATTTTCATTCATTAAAAAATTAGCCAAAAGTATTATATCGAAATAAATTTTATGTCTTGTTTGAAGAGTTTTTTCTTCGTACTTCATCATTTTTCAAAACTTTAATTAGAAAAGTACATGTAACATTCTTATACGAGGTTAATCACTTATTGAGCATTTGTAGACCTTTCATTTCAAAGTGCCCTATAGGAAAAATGATTTTATAAAATGAAAAAAGATAAAAATATTCGGTTTTTTAATAATAGCCTTTCAAAAGGAGAATATTAAAATGAATAGCTCACAAGAACCAACCCCTTCTCTGTTTAGTCAAGCATCTACCTCTATTCAAGCATGCATTGAATGTATGTTTGCTTGTAAACATTGTGCCTCAGCATGTTTACAAGAAGAACATGTGCATATGATGCGTGAATGTATTAAACACTGTTTAACGTGTGTAGAAACCTGTCAGCTATGCACATCTTTAGAGTTAAGACATTCGGAGCTTGCTGAACAAGCTATGCAATTATGTGCCAGTGCATGCCAACTTTGCGCAGCTGAATGTAGTAAACACGAACATGAGCATTGCCAGATTTGTGCAAAAGCATGTTTAGCATGCGCCCAAGCTTGTCAGGCATATCGTGCTTAACTTCTAGTTAGCGTAAAAACCTACGACCTATTTGGCTCGTAGGTTTTAAAAATTTAAAAAACAAAGAATTAGAAAATTAAAATTTTAGATGAGATGAATAACTACTTTTCTTTAGGCATAAAAAAACCCGCATCTTGGGGAAAATGCAGGCTCTTAGATCTCCCACAACGACCATGAGTTCATTATTAAGCTTGAACTTTAAACCGTTGACTCAATGTACCTTTAATAAAAATAAATTTCAATACAGAATAGTCTGTATATTTAAAATATTTTGTTATTTTTACATTACTTTTTCATAAATAGTTTAAAAATCTATGATCTTCACAAATAAGAAATAGCTTTTACAGGCATTAAAAAAGCCCGTTTCACGGGCTTTTCTGCAACGGTGAGCAATCTAAGATTTGTGTCTATCCATTTCTTACATGCTCTTTGCTAGCTATATGTAAGGTCTTATCGTATCTTTTGCCCTGTCCCAAGTTTCCCTGTGGATCGAGGAGATATTACGATTACCTTAAGTACAGTTATAGCACATTATTTATTCATGGCTAGTGCTGTTCACGTTTTTTTACAAATGAATAAAATACAATCCAACCTTAATATTTAAGGGTTTTCTACCCCATTTTGATATTGGCGAGCACTATCGCAAATTGGATACCACTTCACTTTTGAAGACACAAAAGCATGAGAAATGACTGATGTCGATATTTGTTCATTAATGAGTCCTACCCTTAAACGCACTACATCAGGTTTATCTAGACGTTCACTCCAGACAGGTGAACCACAGGTTTTACAGAACACTCTCTTTTTGTTTGGAGAAGCAAAATACGCTTGCAAAAGGTTTTCACCCTGTACAATATTTAGATCACTTTTTTGTACTTGAGTAATGGCAGTGAAAGCAGCACCTTGGGCTTTTTGGCATTGTTTACAATGACAAACCATGATGGGCTCTAATTCGGCATTAATGTTGAATTGAATGCCATTACAAAGGCAAGAAGCTGTATAAGCCATGATTTTTCCTTTTTTATTTTTATAAGATTTAACTTACGCCTACACCTTTTTCAATGTGGTCTAAAATCGCACACGAAGCCTGTTGGTCACCACAGCAATCATCAGCTGAAGCCTGCAAAATATTAACCATTTCCTGTAAATGAGCAATTTTTTGCTTTAATTCGGCAATGTGTTTTACGGTTAAAGCTTTCACCTCTGCACTATGCCGATCGGTATTTTTCCAAAGCGAAATGAGCTCTTTCATCTGTTCGGATGAAAAACCTAACTCTCTGGCATGTTTTAAAAAGTTTAAAGTTTTAAGGTCTGTTTCTGAATAAATACGATAGCCAGAAGCAGAACGTTGAGCTGCTTCAAGTAAACCGATTTCTTCATAGTAGCGAATCATTTTCGCCGAAATGCCCGAATGTTTGGATGCCTGACCGATATTCATCTCACACCTCAAATATTAAATTTGGTTTAAGACCTTCTGTCATGATCTTAAACCAAAAGTTGATTTTCAGCACCCTTACTGTACTGGCGCATGAAAACGTTTTAAGCGTAATGCATTGCCTAAAACAAAGACTGAAGAAAGTGCCATCGCGCCTGCTGCAAACATAGGTGAAAGTAATACACCAAATGCTGGATATAGCGCACCTGCTGCAATGGGAATAAGTGCAACGTTATATACAAATGCCCAGAACAGGTTTTGACGTATGTTTCGCATGGTTGCTTTACTTAATGCAATTGCGTTCGGTACGCCTTTTAAACTACCTGACATGAGCACAACATCGGCAGCTTCAATGGCAACATCTGTTCCTGTACCAATAGCTAAGCCAACATCTGCTTGCGCCAAGGCTGGTGCATCGTTAATGCCATCACCTACAAAGGCCAAACGACCATATTGTTTTTGCAGTTGGCGAACTGTGTCCACTTTGCCTTCGGGTAAAACCTCTGCTACAACTTCATCAATATTCAGCTTTTTAGCAATCGCTTGCGCCGTATGACGGTTGTCTCCTGTAATCATGGCAACCTTGAGACCTAATTGATGCAAGGCCTCAATCGCAGCATAGGTTGTTTCTTTAATTGGGTCTGCCACGGCAATAATTGCAGCGAGTTTTTGATCAATAGCGACATATAGCGGTGTTTTACCTTCTTCACCTAATTGAGCAGCAATCACTTGGAATGAGTTGGTGTCTAAACCAAGTTGATGCATATAACGGTCTGCGCCAATTTGTACTTTTTGGCCTGAAACTTCCGCTTCAATACCTGAACCAGTAATCGAGTTAAATGCTGTTACGGGTAATAAGTTTAAGCTTTCACTTTCTGCTGCTTGAACAATCGCGAGTGCAATTGGGTGTTCAGACTTGGCTTCGACTGAAGCAACTAAAGTTAGCACTTGTTCACGCTCAAAACCTTGTTGCACATTAAAGTCTGTCAGTGTCGGTTTACCTTCGGTGAGTGTTCCTGTTTTATCAACTGCAACAACCTGTGCTTCTTGTAAAAGCTGCAAAGCTTCACCTTTACGGAACAAGACACCTAACTCAGCACCACGTCCAGTACCGACCATAATAGAAGTTGGTGTTGCAAGCCCCATCGCACATGGACACGCAATAATCAGTACCGCAACAGCATTCACTAATCCAAAAGTCAGCGCAGGCTCTGGCCCAAAAATAAACCAGACCAAGAAAGTAATTGCAGCAATTAGCATGACAGCCGGTACAAACCACATGGTGACTTTATCGACCAAACCCTGAATCGGAAGTTTAGAACCTTGGGCCTGCTCAACCATGCGAATAATTTGTGAAAGTACAGACGAGCTACCCACTGCGGTTGCACGAATGTTTAGAGTACCGTTCTGGTTGACCGTACCACCGACCACTTGATGCCCTACTATTTTTTCAACAGGAACAGGCTCACCCGTAATCATAGATTCATCAATGTAGCTGTGTCCTTCAACTACTTCACCATCAACTGGCACACGTTCACCCGGACGAATTTCTACAATAGTTCCACTGACCACCTCAGCAACAGCAACTTCTACCACTTGACCATCACGTTGAATACGGGCTGTTTTTGGCTGCATTCCTACTAAATGTTGAATCGCTTGTGAAGTACGTCCTTTAGCTTTTGCTTCGAAATATCGTCCGAGCAAAATTAAACTGACAATAACGGCAGCCGCTTCAAAGTAAACATTGACCGTGCCTTGTGGTAACACATGCGGCATAAAGGTTGCTACGACTGAAAAACTGTAGGCAGCCAAGGTTCCAACTGCCACTAGAGAGTTCATGTCTGGCGCTAAACGCCATAGGGCTGGAATCCCTTTTTGGTAAAAACGGCGACCTGGAAAAACGAGCACTAGTGTGGTCAAAGCAAACTGTAAAAGCCAGCTATTGTATTGACCAATCGTGTCCATGACCCACATGTGAAAAGCTGGAATGAGATGTGAACCCATTTCCAAAATAAACACAGGTAAGGCCAACACAATCGAAATGATTAAATCTTTTTTAAGCTGATCTAACTCTGACGCTTTTTTGTCGAGTTGCTCATCTTGATTTTTTTCAGATGCTTTTGCGTCATAACCTGCTTTTTTAACAGCGCGAATTAAGTCTTCAACATTGACTGATGCATCTGCTTGTACCCAAGCTTGCTCTGTTGCTAAGTTGACTGTGGCTTCTTGAACGCCTTCTACTTTTTTAAGGGCCTTTTCAACACGTGCAACACAAGATGCACAAGTCATACCCTCAATAGACAACTCCACTGGCGCAGATTTTGGAACATCGTAACCTGCTCGTTCAACTGCTTTAACTAGTGCTTCGCGATGGATCGGTTGATTTGAATAAACGACGGCTTTTTCTGTTGCCAAATTAACGTTGGCAATCTCTACATTTTCAACTTTCTTAAGTGCTTTTTCGACACGACCTACACAGGAGGCACAAGTCATGCCTTCGATTGGAAGTGTTTCACTATATGCTGGCAATTTTGTGTTTTTTGAGTCCATCAAACACCTCTGCAAATCTGCAAAATTTAATATTCTGTATTGAGCATACAGATTCCCATCATGGGAAGGTCAAGCATATTTTTTTAAAAAATTGGTCTTGACCTTACAATCATGACAAGGTTTAGACTCAGTGTTATCCAAACAAACATCTCATTCTTGATGGAGTATGAACATGAAACTACTTATTGAAAATATGACTTGTGGTGGCTGCGCTCGTGGCGTGACTGCGACGATTCAAGATATCGACCCAAATGCAAAAGTAGATGTAGATTTAGCGACCAAAATCGTGACTGTTGAAAGCAGTGAAAGCGTCGATAAAATTACCGAAGCACTTGAAGAAGATGGTTTCCCAGCGAAAGTGCAATAATGAATAAGGCCTAACGTTTAAAGTTAGGCCTTTATTTTTGAGCTTATTGATATTGACTCAAAGTTGAAATTTTTTAATTCGATAATCCAGTGCTGCCCGAGTTAGCCCTAATAAACGTGCCGCTTCAGACACATTATGATTTGCCTTTTTTAAAGCCGTTAAAATTAACTGCTTTTCGTGTTCTTCTAAATTAAACTCTGCCTGTAATAATTGCTCAAAGTCAGTTTTAACAGCTACAGCCTGCTCTGGGTCATGCTTAATCTGTGGGAAAATGGCATTTAACTTAATCAGTTGCTGATCATCCGTTAATAAAACCGCCCTTTCTAATAAATTTTCCAACTCACGAATATTTCCCGGCCATTCATATTGCTGCATAAAAACTTTGGTCTTTTCACTTACACCCTGAATGGTTTTGCCGTACATTTTTTCAAAGCGATGAAGAAAGTGTTCAACCAATAAAGGAATATCTTCACGGCGCTCCCGCAAAGGTGGAATCTGGACTGGAAAAATATTTAAGCGATAATACAAATCTGCCCGAAAGCGCCCTGTTTTCACAGCCTGCTCAAGATCTTCATTGGTTGCTGTAATTACACGGACATCTAAAATACGAGTTTGTGAATCTCCGACTCGCTCAAATTCACCTTCCTGCAAAATGCGTAATAGTGCTGCTTGTGCACGAGGTGAAAGCTCAATCACTTCGTCTAAAAAAATCGTACCGCCATTGGCTCGTTCAAACTTACCCAAGCGAGACTGATTCGCTCCTGTATAAGCACCTTTTTCTACGCCAAATAATTCGGACTCAATTAATTCTGGTGGAATTGCTGCACAATTTACCGCAACAAAAGGCTGGTCTTTTCTTTGGCTATTTGCATGAACCCCTCGTGCAAAAGCTTCTTTACCAACCCCTGTTTCGCCTTGTAACAAAATAGAAACTTTCGAACCTGCTGCTTTGGTTAGTAATGCACAGACCTGTTTATAAGATGCTGACTTACCCACAGAACTAAATAATTGGTAATCGGCTTCACTGTCGCTATAAATTGATTTTTTAAGCTCAAAAAGTTCAGCCTGCAACGCAATTAGTTCTTTTTCCATGGGTTCGGGAGACATGAACTGAATCAGCTCATCTGCATTTTCCCACTCTTCTAAAGGTTTACCGATAATACGGCAATGCTCATCGCCGCAAGCTTTACATTCTATTTCTTGATAAATAATGGTCATGCCCGTCGCAAAACTACTGTAGCCGCATGCATAACCCAGAAGCATCCAGCACGCAGGTTCATCACTTGGACCAAAATGCTCTAAATGCACATCGGCTTCAAAAGAGTTAAGCCAATTTAAATCGGCATAAAACTGTTTTTTATCGTGGCTTAAATTGAGTTGGTTGGCCTGTACTTGAACCATTCCGCGAATCGCATGCATTTGTGGACCCGCCATGAAAGCATCGTGTTCATTTAAATCGGGACGCATTTTTGTAGTAACTTCTGCATCCTTTAACCCAGCTTGATACCCTAAACGAATAAAGAAACGCTTGGTTCGCTCAAGCCCAATCATGTGCGCTAAATCTTTACGCAAATATCCCATAATACTGGTGTGTAAAAGCAACATCCGATATTCATCAAACCAGATTTGGCCGTGGGCAGTATCAAAGTGCAGTTTAGACAGCAAATCGTGAATTTCTTGCGGATGATCTGCGTATCGTCCCGTTGTATCGTATTTTACTCGAGCCATGAGTGATCTGTTTTAATCCATTAAACACATTTGGGTTTTATCTCATCTTATCGAAGAACCAGATAAATGTCCTAGTACCTTAAAGACATAACTTCATACTAAAAAAGTATTTCTAAATCTCCCCATTTAAAGCCTAAAAAAATCTAAAAAGAAATTTTTACGACCCTTTTCATCAAATCATGAATATCTCTATTTCACCATTCAAAAAAATTAATGAAATGGTGAATTTTAAAAATGCTGCACTTTTAATAAAAATTCTAAGCAATTGTTTTTAATTATAAAAATAAAGTTGGCATAGCTTTTGTAAAGCTTATAGCGAGAGCAAGGAGCATTCATCAATTTCAAGACCATGTCTTGATGGAGTACAGCATGACGCAACCTCAAGTCGAAGCATTAACCAAATATATTCGGGTCACTGGCGACTTAAACGCAGAGTTTATCGAATTCGATTTTGCCATTCATGACCCAAGTCTATTTGTGGAACTGGTTTTGCCTAAACATGCATTTAATGATTTTTGTAAGACCAATCAAGTGATTGAAATGACCCAAGAGCAGCAAGCTTTTAATGATGCTCAGGAAGAAAAATGGCGCTATGGCACTGAAGCAACCTTAGTCGGCACGCAACGTAATAGCAATGATCACGATGATCAGATGTAAAAAATATAAGGAGATAAAGCCATGACTTTAGAAATCAAAACGTCAAATGTCGAACCTATCCGCCAGAACTACGCCTATATCGAAAGACGATTTGGTAGTAAGCCAGCAACTCGATATCAAGAAGTAAGTTTTGATGTACAGGCAGAAACTAACTTTCACTATCGACCATTGTGGAAACCTGAAAAGACCTTAAATGATAAAACCCATACTGCCCTGCAAATGCAAGATTGGTATGCATTCAAAGATCCACGTCAATTCTATTATGGAACTTATGTTCAGCACCGTGCGCGTTTGCAAGACACAGCCGAAAGTAATTTTGCTTTTTTTGAAAAACGTCAGCTTGCAGAGCATTTGTCTGACGAAGTTAAAGCCAAGGTCATTGAATGCCTATTGCCATTTCGCCACGTTGAACAAACTGCAAACTTACACATGATGTCTGGAAGTGCCTATGGTTATGGCACCGTGCTTACCCAAGCTTGTATTTATGCCGCGATGGATCATTTAGGGATAGCGCAGTACATCTCACGGATTGGTTTAGCTTTAGATAGTAATAGCGGCGATTCATTACAACAGGCAAAACAGGCTTGGATGCAACATCCGGCATGGCAAGGTTTACGCCGTCTGTGTGAAGAAAGCCTCACCGAGCAGGACTACTTCAAACTTTTCTTATTACAGAACCTTGTGATGGACGGCTTTGTGTCAGAGCTTGTCTATCAACAGTTTGATCAGTGGTTAGTCACTCAAAATGCTCGCGACTTAGCCATGCTGACTGAGTTTATGAAAGACACTTTAGGTGATTTACGTAAGTGGTCAGACACCGTCATTAAAACTGCGGCAGCAGAATCCGATCATAACAAACAGCTATTAAATGAATGGTTCACTGAGTCTCTAGCTCAAGTGAAAGCAGCCTTTACACCTTGGGCATCAGCAGCCTTAACAGCAGATGCAGTCGATCAAGCAGAACATGCCGTTATTGAACGCGCAAAAAAACTCGGCCTACAACCACTTACAAATGCTTAAGGAGAAGCAACATGTCTAAAGTCTATCTCGCATTACAAGACAACGATACTTCACGCTACATCCTCGAAGCGATTGAAGAAGATAACCCTGAAGCTTCAATTCAGTATTTACCCGCCATGATTCGAATTGAAAGTGAAACTGATTTGGTGATTAAAGCTGAAACCGTATCTGAAAAACTAGGCCAAGATTGGGACATCCAATCGTTACAACTCAACATGATTACGCTGGGTGGCAACGTCGAAGAAGATAACGATACTTTCCGCCTTCACTGGAATTAATCACAATATAGATGTTGTTTAACAAAGATTTAAGGATGATCAATCATGACAACTCAAACGAAAGAAACCAGCAAAAAATTAAATGCGAAAGATCGTTACCGTGCATTAACCCGTGATCTGGACTGGGACTTTTCTTATGCTAACCGTAAAGATGCTTTCCCTTATGAAGAGTTTGAAGGTATCAAAATTACGGACTGGTCTAAATGGGAAGATCCATTCCGTTTAACTATGGATGCTTACTGGAAATATCAGGCAGAAAAAGAGAAAAAACTTTATGCCATTTTTGATGCCTTTGCTCAAAACAACGGTCAGATGAATGTCAGCAATGAACGCTACTTAAATGCGATCAAACTCTTTTTAACGGCGGTTACCCCACTTGAATATCAGGCTTATCAAGGTTATGCACATGTAGGTCGCCAGTTTAGTGGTATTGGAGCACGTATTGCTTCTCAGATGCAGTCGATTGATGAGCTGCGTCATGTACAGACTCAAATTCATGCCATGAGCCATTACAACAAGTTCTTTGATGGTTTTCAGGATTGGGCGCACATGCATGACCGCGTTTGGTATTTGTCTGTGCCTAAATCATTTTTTGAAGATGCCCGTTCTGCTGGCCCTTTCGAATTTTTATTAGCCATTAGTTTTGCTTTTGAGTATGTACTTACCAACTTACTATTTGTGCCGTTTATGTCGGGTGCAGCTTATAACGGCGATATGGCAACCGTAACCTTTGGTTTTAGTGCACAGTCAGATGAAGCACGCCACATGACGCTTGGTCTTGAAATCGTAAAATTCTTGCTCGAACAACATGAAGACAACGTGCCGATTGTGCAGGAATGGATTAATAAATGGTTCTGGCGTGGGACACGTTTGCTTTCAATTGTAGGCATGATGATGGATTACATGCTGCCAAACAAAGTGATGTCGTGGAAAGAAGCGTGGGAAGTTTATTTTGAACAGGCAGGCGGTGCGCTATTTAAAGATTTAAGCCGCTATGGCATCCGTATGCCGAAATATAGCGATGTCATTGTGAAAGAAAAAGAGCATGTCTCACATCAGGCATGGTGGATTTTCTATAACTTTGGTCATGCTGCCGGTTTCCATACTTGGATTCCAACCGACGAAGAAATGGATTGGTTATCGGCTAAATATCCAGACACTTTCGATAAATACTACCGTCCAAAATGGGAGTTGGCTCGCAAAATGGAAGCCGAAGGTAAACGCTTCTACAGCGCAGGTTTACCACAGCTTTGTCAGGTTTGTCAGATTCCAATGACCTTTACTGAAATGGGCGATGATCCGACTCAGTTTAGTTATCGCCATAGCATCTACCAAGGCGAACGCTACCACACCTGTTCAGATGGCTGTCATGACATTTTCGAGCGCGAGCATGAGAAATATATACAAGCATGGCTACCTGTAAATCAAATTTTGCAAGGCAACTGTGGTGGCGGTGACCTCGAAACCATGCTCCGTGATTATTACCGCATGAATGTCGGCGCCGACAATCTGGATATTGAAGGCTCACCAGACCAACAGCGCTGGAAAAAATGGAAAGGCAACGCAGCATAAACACAAGGAATTGTTCAGGCAGTCATCAAGCTGCCTGATCGGAAATAAGGAGATTGAACATGACTGTTCGCGCGATACACAACAACTATCAATTTGAACCACTTGATCTGCAAAAAAATTATGGCGATCAATTCTTACTTTACGTGGGTTGGGATCATCACACACTTTTTTGCTCGGCACATGCCATGCTTGCCTCACCTCAACAGACTTTTGGACATTTGATTGAGCAACAAATTACAGGTGGTTTTGCCCAACATCCAGATTTTGCCAAAATTGATTGGTCAAAAGTGCAATACATCTTAGATGATCAAACAATCAATCCAGAGAGTACTCAAAGCTTGGCAGAGCTCGGTTTTGGTCACAAATCATTACTTCGTTTCGTTACGCCAGAATTAAATGGCTATAACGATAGCTACGTTTAATTCGGAGGTGTGTCATGAGTTATCAAGTCACCATTGAACCGATCGGGACAACGATTGAAGTAGAAGAAGATCAAACCATTTTAGACGCCGCTTTACGTCAAGGCGTTTGGTTACCCTTTGCCTGTGGTCATGGCACTTGCGGGACATGCAAGGTTCAAGTCACCGACGGTTTTTATGATGTCGGTGAAGCCTCGCCATTTGCGCTCATGGATATTGAACGTGATGAAAATAAGGTGCTTGCCTGCTGCTGCAAACCACAATCCGACATGGTCATTGAAGCCGATGTCGATGAAGACCCAGATTTCTTAGGTCATTTGGTTCAAGACTATCAAGCGACCGTCATTGAAATAAAAGACCTGTCGCCGACCATTAAAGGAATCCGACTACAACTAGATCGTCCAATTGAGTTCCAAGCTGGTCAATATATCAATGTCCAGTTCCCAAACATTGAAGGAACTCGAGCGTTTTCAATTGCCAATTCACCAAGTGAAGTGGGCATTGTTGAGCTGCATATTCGTAAAGTTGAAAGCGGTGCAGCGACCACTTATGTGCATGAACAACTTGCCACGGGCGATCAGCTTGATATTTCAGGCCCTTATGGTCAATTTTTCGTACGCAAGTCAGATGATCAAAATGCCATTTTCATTGCGGGTGGTTCAGGTCTTTCAAGTCCACAATCGATGATTTTAGATTTGCTTGATTCTGGAGATAGTCGCACGATTTACCTCTTCCAAGGAGCACGAGACTTGGCAGAGCTATACAACCGAGAATTGTTTGAACAGCTCGTAAAAGACTATCCGAACTTCCGCTATATCCCTGCCCTGAATGCACCAAAACCAGAAGACCAATGGACTGGATTTACCGGATTTGTGCACGAGGCTGTTGCCGATTACTTTGAAAATCGATGTGGTGGACACAAAGCATATTTGTGTGGTCCACCCATCATGATCGACTCGGCAATTTCAACACTCATGCAAAGCCGCTTATTCGAACGGGACATTCACACTGAACGGTTCTTAAGTGCAGCAGATGGCGCTGCTGGACAATCGCGTTCGGCCTTATTCAAACATATTTAAAGACAAACCATTAAACCATCCACTTTTTCAAATGAGCTTTGTATTGGCACTTTAGCGAAAGAAAATACAAGGCTCATAGGAGTTCTGCATTCCAAATTTACAGGTTAAACAGACGCAAACTTTTAAAGACCGTTAAGGAATAACGTTTTTAGTGACAAGCCAAACAACACAGAATAGGACATTCTATGAATAACAAAATTGCTGCAATCATATGTGGTGTAATCAGCGCCCTTTACCTTCCTTCTGCATTTGCGACAGAAAACGGCTCGGACTCTTTTGCCTTAGGTGCCGAAGGTATGATGGCGGGTGCCTTACCACCTGCTGGGGTCTATCTACTCAGTTATTATCAAAATTATCACGCATCAGAGTTTCAAAATGGTCCCGATCAGTTCCATGTTGATGTCAACGCCGTGGTTCCGCGGTTGGTCTGGATGACCGATCAAAAAATTATGAATGGACAACTCGGGTTTTATGCAGCCCAGCCATTGGTTGATCTAAGACTCAAAGTAAATGGAATGGCTGACTCAAACCAAGGTCTCGGAGACTTGATTTTGGGTGGCATGCTCGGCTGGCATCAAGGAAATCATCACTGGATTGCAGCACTAGAAACTGTGCTGGCAACAGGTGAATATGACACTCCAAGTACGACACATCCAGTTGAAGCTAATCTCGGGAAAAACTATCACACCATTCGACCTATTCTTGCCTATAGTTATGCCAACGCGGCAGGTTTAGATCTATCTACTAAACTGTCTTATAGCTGGAATACGCGTAACGATGCGACTGACTACCAGTCTGGACAATACATTGCGGGTGACTATAGCTTGGGTTATCGCATTAACCCAAAAATTAAAGTTGCAGTTGAAGGCTATGCCTTTAAACAAACCACAGATGACAAAGTAAACGGAAGTGACATTGGGTTTAAAGGACAGGCTTTTGCAATTGGTCCAGGCATTCAATATGCCGATAAGAACTGGTCTATTGAAGCCAAATTTCTAAAAGAAACCGAAGTCGAATATCGTCCCGAAGGCCATACCAGCTGGCTAAAACTGATTTGGGCTTTCTAAAACACATCAACGCATAGCTTCAACTTTTGAGGCTATGCACTTCTCTTATTTAAAAATCGATACCGTTTGAATCATCGATCGGATTCTGATCGAGCGTGAAAACGGTGCGTTTATATGGAATACCTTCAAGATCATAAACCTGATAAATACAATCAAATAGTGACTGTAAATCTTCACTTCGGTCCATTGCCCGTGCTGTAATAAAAATTGGGCTGACCGCGCCGTTATCTAAAATCGGAATATAGTTTAAGTGTGGAAATCGAATGGTATCGGCACTTGCCGGAATAATACAGATGCCTTCTCCCGCTGCCACTAAGCCCAAAGCCAGTTGAATTTCTCGTATCTCATGCATATTTTTCGGAACCAAACTATGTTCGGCAAAAATATTCAAAAGCTGAGTTGAAAAATTAGGCTTTGGCGAAGTGGGATACATAAACATCTTTTCATCAATCAAGTCAGCTAGATATACCCCTTCCGTACGCTGTGCAATAGGATGACTCGTATGCGCAGCAACCACCAAGCGTTCTTTACGTAGCAAAATACGTCTCACAGCAGGATCACTAATTCTTAAACGTCCGAAACCGACATCAATACGTCCTTCTTTTAATGCCTGTAACTGTTCGGTTGTACTTAACTCCATGAGCTGAATATTCAAATGAGGTTGTTGTTGGCGAAATAAATAAATGATTCGAGGTAGCAAACCATAGAGTAAAGACCCAACAAAACCAATGGTCATACTTCTTTCGATGAGACCAATACGCTTGGTCATACTTTTTATTTCTTCAGCATTCGACAAAAGTTTAACGGCGTGCTGGTAAAAGAAATGCCCTGCTTGTGTGGTTTGTAAAGGACGGCTTCCTCGCTCAAACAGTTGAATGCCAAGCTCGCTTTCCAGATTTTGAATCTGTCGACTCAAAGGTGGTTGAGCAATAAATAGTTTTTCGGCTGCCTTTGTAAAGCTCTGCTCTTCAACAACCGCCACAAAATACCGTAAATGTCTTAGTTCCATAAGGCTTCCATACCTTTAAGATATAAAAAAATGCAAATTCAGTCTTAGACACAGTTTAACCATTCTTTTAAGGTATATACAAGCAACAAACCGATGAAGTGATGAATTGCTTTGTGAACAAGCCTTCTTGCCAATCTTCCAGTTATTCATCTTCATCAATTCACGGTTAAACACCCAGCGCACTCATGCGCTTCATTGACAATATTAGGATATCAAGACCTTTTAGACCGTAGCTAAGGCCTTGGTGACTTCCACACTTTTGGAAAGTCGGAGAACGGACATGCCACGTATTCCTGTAATCAATACTAGCCATCTTGACCGTATTGATGAATTACTTGTCGATAATATCGATACAGGTGAATTTAAACTTCATCGCTCAGTGTTTACTGACGAAGCCCTATTTGACCTCGAAATGAAATATATCTTCGAAGGCAATTGGGTTTACTTAGCGCACGAAAGCCAAATTCCAAACAATAATGACTACTACACCACTTACATTGGTCGTCAGCCAGTCATTATTGCCCGCAACCGTAACGGCGAACTCAATGCCATGATCAATGCGTGTTCACACCGCGGAGCACAACTTTGCCGTTACAAGCGTGGTAATAAAGCAACGTATACTTGCCCTTTCCACGGCTGGACTTTTAACAACTCAGGTAAATTGCTCAAGGTTAAAGATCCAAGTGAAGCAGGCTATTCTGACTGTTTTAACCAAGATGGCTCACACGACCTTAAAAAAGTGGCTCGTTTTGAGAGTTACAAAGGTTTCTTATTTGGTAGCTTAAATCCCGATGTTCCTTCACTTGAAGAATTCTTGGGAGAAACCACCAAAATCATCGACATGATTGTTGACCAGTCTGAACATGGTTTAGAAGTTTTACGTGGTTCATCTACCTATACTTATGAAGGTAACTGGAAACTCACCGCTGAAAATGGTGCCGATGGTTATCATGTTTCTGCTGTTCACTGGAACTATGCGGCAACAACTCAACACCGTAAAGAAACTCAAGCTGCTGATAACATTCGTGCGATGAGTGCAGGTTCGTGGGGTAAACAAGGCGGTGGCTCGTATGGCTTTGAAAATGGCCACATGTTGCTTTGGACACAGTGGGCAAACCCAGAAGACCGTCCAAACTTCCCGAAAGCAGATGAATACACCGAAAAATACGGTGAAGCGATGTCGAAATGGATGATTGAGCGCTCACGTAATCTTTGTCTCTATCCAAATGTTTATTTGATGGATCAGTTTGGTTCGCAAATTCGTGTACTTCGCCCACTTTCGGTTAATCGAACTGAAGTCACCATTTACTGTATCGCACCTAAGGGCGAAGCACCTGAAGCTCGTGCACGTCGTATCCGCCAATATGAAGATTTCTTTAATGCATCAGGTATGGCAACACCAGACGATTTAGAAGAATTCCGTGCTTGTCAGGCAGGCTATGCAGGTATTGCACTTGAATGGAATGACATGTGCCGCGGTTCAAAACACTGGATTTATGGACCAGACGATGCAGCGAACGAAATCGGTTTAAAACCCATGTTAAGTGGGATCAAAACTGAAGATGAAGGGCTTTATCTTGCCCAACATCAATATTGGTTACAAACCATGAAACACGCGATTGCATCAGAGAAAGAAATTGCTGATCAGGGAGAAACAGCATGAGTGCTCAAGACAAAGCAACTTTAGAAAATATTGCTCAGTTTCTCTATCGTGAAGCTCGTTTTTTAGATGATGAACAATGGGATGACTGGCTTGAATGCTATGCACCGGAAGCTTCTTTCTGGATGCCAGCTTGGGATGACGACGATAAATTAACTGAAGACCCGCAATCTGAAATTTCACTTATTTATTATCCAGACCGTCAAGGTTTAGAAGATCGTGTGTTCCGTATTAAAACCGAGCGCTCATCAGCAACCATGCCGGACACACGCACAAGCCACAATATTGCCAACGTTGAAGTTCTCGATCGCGACGGCGACAAAGTCACTGTTCGCTTTAACTGGAATACCTTGAGTTTCCGTTACAAGACAAATTACAGCTATTTCGGTATGTCACGTTATGTGATCGATTTTTCAGGTGATCAACCAAAAATCTTGAGCAAGTATGTCGTTTTGAAAAATGACTACATCAATCAAGTGATTGATATTTACCACCTTTAAGACATCCCCCCTCAGTTAAACGGACTGTTGACTGAGGGTAAAAGTTTCAAATATTTTGTAGGATACATGCCATGTCAAACCACAATATCGCACTTCAATTTGAAGATGGTGTTACACGTTTCATTAACGTAGCTCAAGGTGAAACCCTATCTGACGCAGCCTATCGCCAAAAAATTAATATTCCTTTGGATTGCCGTGATGGTGCATGTGGAACTTGCCGCGCATTTTGCGAGTCTGGTAGTTATGACATGCCAGAAGAAACCTATATTGAAGATGCATTAACCCCTGAAGAAGCTGAGCAAGGTTATATTCTTGCTTGCCAATGTCGACCAACTTCAGACGCCGTATTCCAGATTCAAGCATCGTCAGATGTTTGTAAAACAGAAATTCATAGCTTCCAAGGCACCTTAGCCCGCGTTGAAAACTTATCAGATTCAACCATCACTTTTGACATTCAACTTGATGATGGCCAACCGGATATTCATTTCCTTGCAGGTCAATACGTCAACGTTGCAATTCCTGGAACTGGCGAAACACGTTCATATTCATTTAGCTCAAAACCGGGTAACCGTTTAACTGGCTTTGTGGTCCGTAACGTACCGAATGGCAAGATGAGTGAATTCTTAAGCAAAAATGCTCAAGCTGGTGACAAAATGACATTTACCGGTCCATTCGGTAGCTTCTATTTGCGTAATGTAGCGCGTCCTGTGCTTATGCTAGCAGGCGGTACTGGCATTGCCCCATTTATGTCGATGTTACAAGTGCTTGAAGAAAAAGGATCAGAACAACCTGTTCGCTTAGTCTTTGGCGTAACCAATGACTTTGATTTGGTTGCTCTAGAAAAACTGAATGAGTTGCAGGCGAAATTTCCATGGTTCGAATATCGAACTGTAGTTGCAAGCCCTGAGAGTAACCATGAACGCAAAGGCTATGTCACCAGTCATATTGAAAGTGACTGGTTAAACGGTGGCGACGTCGATGTTTATCTATGTGGACCTGTTCCAATGGTAGAAGCTGTACGCGGCTGGTTAGAAACTGAAAATATCAAACCTGCTAATTTCTTGTTTGAAAAATTCTCTGCGAATTAACAGGTGGAGAAATTATCTATGTCAAACCATCAAAGATTTACCGATAAAGTTGTGATTGTTACGGGTAGTGCCCAAGGTATTGGCCGTGGTGTGGCACTGCAAGTCGCAGCTGAAGGCGGCCAAGTCATCATGGCTGATCGCTCTGAATATGTTGAAGACGTTCTCAAAGAAATTCAGAGTGCAGGTGGCGATGCTGTCACGATTAATGCTGACCTTGAAACCTATGCAGGTGCGCAAGCGGTAGTTGCAAAAGCCATTGAACACTATGGTCGGGTAGATATCCTGATTAATAATGTAGGTGGCGCGATCTGGATGAAACCTTTTGAAGAGTTTTCCGAAGAAGAGATCATTAAGGAAGTAAATCGCTCATTGTTTCCAACTTTATGGTGCTGCCGCGCTGTGCTACCCGCCATGATTAAGCAACAATCGGGTGTTATTGTAAATGTGTCTTCAATTGCAACCCGTGGTATTAATCGTATTCCCTACTCGGCATCTAAAGGTGGAGTAAATGCTTTAACGGCATCGCTTGCTTTTGAACATGCTAAAGATGGAATTCGAGTCAATGCTGTTGCGACGGGTGGAACCGAAGCACCACCTCGCAAAGTACCGCGAAACGCCAACCCATTAAGTCAAAATGAAAAAGACTGGATGCAGCAAGTAGTTGATCAAACAATAGATCGAACATTTATGGGTCGTTATGGCACAATTCAAGAACAAGTGAATACAATTTTATTTCTTGCATCAGACGAAGCATCATATATGACTGGCTCGGTTATTTCGGTCGGAGGTGGAGATCAGGGTTAACCCTGATCTTTTTGCATGATTGGGTAAATAACATGATTTGCATGGAGGCAATCACACATGGCAACCCTGTTAAAGACATTAAAAAATGACTGGTCCATATCAGCAACAGTTGCTGGCTTTCTTGCGGTTTTAATTTCTTACTCAGGCCCACTGATTATTTTTTTCCAAGCTGCTCAGCGTGCTCATGTGTCTACCGACATGATGGTGTCATGGATTTGGGGAATTTCAATTGGTGCCGCCGTTTCAGGTATTTATCTTTCGATTAAATATAAAACGCCTGTCATAACTGCATGGTCTGCACCGGGTACTGCCCTGTTAGTTACCCTATTTCCCAATGTCTCGTTGAATGAAGCAGTAGCCGCCTATATTACTTCCGCTATCGTTATTTTTTTAATTGGTATTACAGGTTACTTCGACAAGTTACTGAAGTGGATTCCCCAAGATGTTGCTGCGGGCATGATGGCAGGTATTCTTTTTCAATTTGGTATTGGTCTGTTTACCGCGTCTGATAGCATGCCTTTTATTGTTTTTAGCATGCTTATTGTCTTTTTAATTGCCAAACGTTTAATGCCGCGCTACACCATGATTTGGGTGTTAGCTGCCGGAGTTTTATTGAGCCTCTTTTTAGGCAAAATGAATCCGGTTGATGTGAGTTTTAGTTTAGCTATTCCGCAGTGGATTAGCCCAGAATGGACATGGAACTCAACACTGAATCTCGCCGTTCCTCTCATTTTAGTCAGCCTAACCGGCCAATTTTTACCGGGTATGGCGATAATGAAACTCAGCGGTTACGACACCCCAGCCAAACCCATTATTACTGTCACTAGTATTGCCTCTTTAGCTGTTGCCTGTGTCGGCGGTATTACCATTGTACTTGCCTCAATTACCGCAGCTTTATGTATGGGTAAAGATGCACATGAACTTAAAGAAAAACGTTACATCGCAGGAATCGCCAACGGAATTTTTTATATTTTAGGAGGCTTATTTGCTGGCAGTATTGTCATGCTATTTAGTTTACTTCCTAAAGAGTTGGTTGCAGCACTGGCTGGTTTAGCCTTGCTTGGAGCGATTGCGACCAATATTTCTGTTGCCATGAAAAATGACAATCAACGTGATGCTGCGCTTATTACCTTTTTAGCCACAGCATCAGGCATGCATTTTCTAGGATTAAGCTCAGTTTTTTGGGGTATTTGCATTGGTGTAATTGCCCATTTCATTCTCACACCACGCTCAACGCCAACCACACATTAAGTTTTTTATCTAAGTGGCCCCCACTAAAATCAAACCTCAATCGCCAAATCAGGATGCAAATAATTTGCTAATTCTGATTTGGCGATTTTTATTAAATATAGATTAAATTTAATTTTTAAGATGAATCTCTAAAATAATTAAATAATAGACTTTAGTATTTTGTTTTTATATTTTCACCTCAATTTTTAATATAAATTTAGCAATATTTTTAGCTGTGATTATTATCAACAAAATCTATAAAAAAGCATCTATAAAATCCTTAAAATTCTCACCATACAATATTTAACCCTATTTTAAAGACCCAATAAAGTCAGCTAAATCAAAAAAAATAAATACATATTTTTCAGATATTTAAATCAATAAAAGCACAATACCTTAAAGACATAAAGATATATCAATTAGGTTTTTGACTCTAATCCAATAACAAAATAGTTTATTAAAAAATAACGCGATGCTTCACAAATTGGAGGTGAAGAAAATGGATACGAGCAAGGTTAATATTAATGAGTTAATTGATAAAGCCAGTTTTACATCTTTTCATTGGAAAGTTTTAATCTGGTGCTTACTTATTATTATTTTTGATGGATATGATTTAGTTATTTATGGGGTTGCTCTTCCTCTGTTAATGCAGCAATGGTCATTAACTGCGGTAGAAGCTGGTTTACTCGCCAGTGCTGCTCTATTCGGGATGATGTTCGGTGCCATGATTTTCGGCACACTTTCAGACAAACTGGGACGTAAAAAAACCATCCTGATTTGTGTCACCTTATTTAGTGGATTTACCTTTATAGGTGCCTTTGCCAAAGGACCAACTGAGTTTGCTATTTTGCGCTTTATTGCAGGTCTTGGGATTGGTGGCGTTATGCCAAACGTTGTGGCGCTTATGACCGAATATGCACCCAAAAAAATCCGCAGTACCTTGGTCGCAATCATGTTTAGTGGCTATGCAATTGGCGGCATGACATCTGCTCTACTCGGTGCATGGCTCGTGAAAGACATGGGCTGGCAAATCATGTTTTTAATTGCGGGTATTCCTCTTTTACTACTCCCACTCATTTGGAAATTTTTGCCAGAGTCTCTCGCCTTTTTAGTGAAATCTAACCATAGCGAACAGGCGAAAGGTATTGTGAGTAAAATTGCGCCTCAAACTCAAGTAAACGCCAATACTCAACTGGTATTAAACGAGAGCACCACAACAGATGCACCTGTCCGTGCGCTTTTCCAGCAGGGTCGTACCTTCAGCACATTTATGTTCTGGATTGCTTTCTTTATGTGCCTACTCATGGTGTATGCCTTAGGAAGTTGGTTACCTAAACTCATGCTCCAAGCGGGCTACTCATTAGGTGCAAGCATGTTGTTCCTGTTTGCACTCAATATTGGCGGCATGGTCGGTGCAATTGGTGGTGGTGCTTTAGCAGATAGATTCCATTTAAAACCTGTTATTACGATCATGTTTATTGTGGGATCGGCAGCTTTAATTCTGCTTGGGATTAATAGTCCACAATTTATTTTATATAGCCTAATTGCGATTGCTGGTGCTGCCACCATTGGTTCGCAAATCTTACTCTACACTTTCGTTGCACAGTTCTATCCGACAGCACTTCGTTCAACTGGCATGGGCTGGGCATCCGGCATTGGCCGTATTGGCGCGATTATCGGACCAGTTTTAACAGGAGCCCTACTCACACTTGAGCTTCCTCACCAAATGAATTTCTTAGCGATTGCAATTCCAGGTGTGATTGCTGCACTTGCAATATTTATGGTCAATCTCAAAGCCTCTGTTGCTGCACAAACACCATCAACTTTTAACCCTCAAAACACGCTTACCCAGCAGTAAAAATACATGCGCCGAGGACTGGCGCATCTTTTTGGAAATGGATTATGGAATTATTACACCGCTTTAAACCATGTAATTTAGCAATAGCCACATTACTCGGCTTATTGAGTAACTCAAATATATGGGCAGCAGACACCACTCAACAAAGTGAAGATGAATGGAAGTTCACGCTAAAAAATGCCTATATCAACCGTAATTTTGATAATGATGCAGTCAAAGATACGGGCAGTTGGTCTCAGGCAGCATCATTATTTTATAAATCGAAAATGCATGACACCCCTCTCCAAATTGCAGATAAGCCCATTACGATTGGGGCCGATGCTTCTGTACAATACGCCGTGCGCTTGAGTTCAGACAAACATGTTGCGGACACAGTTTTGCCTTTTAATAAAGAAACTCAATCACAAGCATCTGACTTTTTAAAATACGGCGCAACTTTAAAACTAGGTTATGACAAAACCCTTTTAAGTATTGGTGAACTCTGGTTAGACCTGCCTGTAACGGCTGTGGATGCGAGCCGACAATTACTTGCCTCTTATTGGGGAACCAATCTTAAGTCTCAACTTTCAGATCAGCTCTATGCAGAAATTGGTCGGGTTGAAAAAGTCTCTCCACGAAATGAAGAAGACTTTAAAAAGTTTTCGTTCACGGCAAATGGAATCACTAAAGAATCTGATGGTTTAAATTACCTAGATCTGCGCTATCAATTCACCCCCTCACTCAAGGGCGAATATTACTTTGGTAATTTAGAAAACCTCTACAACAAACACTATGTAGGGCTTGAGCATAATTGGAAACAACCTAATTTCGCTCTTACTTCTAAGTTTAAGTACTTCAATGCAAAAGATGATGGCAATACTTTTGATATTGATGCGCAAAACATCGGGGTGCTAGAAACGCTCAAAGTAAAAAACCATACCTTTGGTTTGGGTTATCAACAGATTATCGGTGAGTCGGCTTACCCTCTACCAGATGGCTTTTTACCAGAGACCTATTTCATTAACTGGAATGCAACGGGTTTCTTTAAAGAAGACGAAAAGTCTTACCACATTATGTATGGCTACGACTTTAAAGATTATGTTCCGGGCTTAAATGCAATGGTTAAATATGTCTATGGCCATGATTTTAAAGCGGCCAATGGCGAAAAAAATCATGAAACTGAGTCGAATGTAATTTTAAACTATGCGTTTCAACAGCCATTCTTAAAGGGTGTTGCCCTGCAATACATTCGTATTGATTACAACGTTAAACATGGTAATGACTTTGGTGAAGATCGCCTGTTTGTAAACTACACCAAAAAGTTTTAATAACTTTTGATTCAATTTAAGCGGGCCAATGTTGATTCGCTTTTTTATATTAATTTCGCTCATAAAAAAACGCTCTTACGAGCGTTTTTTAATTAACTTTGCAACTTAAGCAACGTGCTTTTGTACAACAATCGAACCGACTGAATAACCAGCACCGAAAGATGAAATCACGCCATACTCGCCATTATCTACTTCATGGCCTGTACGGTGTAAAGCAATAATCACACCTGCTGAAGAGGTATTGGCAAACTCATCTAGAATAATGGGTGCACGGCTTAAGTCTGCATCTTTACCGGCCACATATTTCAAGATTAATTCATTCATGTTGGCATTGGCTTGGTGTAACCAGAAACGCTTAATATCGTTTGCAGTTAACTGCATTTTTTCCAACTGCGCATTAATGATTTTTGCCACCAACGGACAAACATCTTTAAATACTTTGCGGCCATCTTGACGGAATAACTTGTCATCAACCACTGCATCTTCGCTACGGTTTAAGAAACCGAAGTTATTGCGAATGTTGTTTGAAAATTGGGTAAATAAATGAATATCTAAAATTTCAAAACCAGTTTTAGTAGTGGTTTCTTCAATAATAGAAGCCGTTGCAACATCACCAAAAATGAAGTGACAATCACGGTTACGGTAGTCTAGATGACCAGAGGTAATCTCGACATTTACCAATAAAACACGGCGAGCACCTGAACGAATTGCATCTGCCGCTTGTTTCAAACCAAAAGTTGCAGCTGAACATGCAACGTTCATGTCGTAGGCATAACCTTGAATTCCAAGTGCTGACTGGATTTCAATTGCAACTGCCGGATAAGCACGCTGCATGTTTGAACATGCCAAAATCACAACATCGATATCTTCAGCAGTTACGCCTGCATTTTCCATTGCCTGCTTTGCAGCAATCACACCCCACTCTGCTTGAAGTGAAAGTTCATCATTTGAACGTTCAGACAAACGAGGACGCAAACGATTTGGATCGAGAATACCTGATTTCTCAATCACGTAACGGCGCTTAATACCAGACGCTTTTTCAATAAATTCAGCACTAGAACCACGTAATTCTTCGAGTTCACCTGCTGCAATTTTCTCTGCATTCTCTTGGTTATATTGTTCCACATAAGCATTTAAACTGTCGGCCAGTTCTTCATTAGAAATGATTTCTGTTGGGTGAAATAACCCAGTACCTGTGATACGAATGCCCATGTAAAACTCCTAAAAAAATGAATAGGGTCTGTTAATCTTTCATTTATAAATTGCGTTGTAGGCTAAACAACAACATAAACAGACCCCGATCTATCTTAACTGATTCCCAAACGATCCCATAACTTTTGCAGTCGAGTTGGTGAAATAGGCATCTTGGTTTTCATCGGTTGAGAAAATAAAGAAATGCGGAATTCTTCCAACATCAAATACAATTCTTTGATTTTTGGATCGTTTTTGAATTTAAATACCTTGTCCATCCATGGATCGACATCATCAATAGCGGCATGATCTCGCTGTAGATTATTTGGCAATCGATCTAAACGCAATAGCAGCGCTTTTAAATATCGCGGATATTCCTGCCAAAGATCGACGGGTTGGCAGTAAACAAAATTGCCAAGTGACATTAAATCTAACTGATCTTCAATATCATCAATACTGCGTCCAAATACGTCTGGATCAAGTACTAAAAGCTGACGACGAATTTGTTGCCACTGAATATAAATATCACTTAATTGCTCAAGTGCTTGCTGACCATAACTCAAAAATTGCTTTTTGACCTGATCTAGCAGCTTATTAAATTCATCTGTGTTAATTGGCAAAGTCGTAATTGCCATTTGCAAGGTTGCATAGACCAACATCTGCTCAAGCTTAGCTTTATCGCCCAAAGGTGAATAAGCTAACGCGAGCGGTTTTGAAATCTGCTTTTTCAACTGACGAACCAAGTCGCCCAGTTGCATATGTACCAGACGAATAATACCTTCGCGGTGCTGTTTAATCGCCTCAGCTTGATCGTTAAACGTTTGAATAACAATGCCTGACTCATCTTTAGCTTCGAGGTCAGCAAAAGCCTTGGTCGGAACTAAAGCCTGATATTGTTTAACTACAACGCCCGTGACTTTATGAGAAGCCTCGAAAGTAAAGTTTTCAGGAAAGTCCTTAAACTCACCTTTTTGCTGTTTAACTGGACGATGTGTTTCTACCCGGCAACGTGCTTTTAACTCAGGTAAATCACGACCTTTCGCAATCAGCTTACCTTTTTCATCAATCACTTTAATGAAAGGCACCAAATATGGATCAATACGTTCAAACGAGAAATCTTTTTCAGTAATTTGCTCGCCACGTAAGGCAAAAGCTAAATAACTAAAAATATGTTCACGTAAATGTACTGCATCAACCCCTTGCATGAGCTTACGAGCTGTATCAGGAATTGGCACCACGTTACGACGCTTGTCTTTAGGTAAAGCTTTGAGTAAAGCCTCAATTAAATCTTGTCGCCAACCCGGAATTCCCCATGACCAGATATTTTCATCGACTTGGGGCAGCGCCTGTACAGGAATTTGAACAGTAGCACCATCTTCGTCATGGCTCGGGTCAAAATGATATGTAGTTGCTAAACGCAGCTGCCCATTGTGTAAATGATCTGGGAATTGCTGCGTAGTTGGCCGATCATTGAGCCAAAGTGCATCATCTTCTACAAATAAATAACGTGGATTTTTTGCTTCAACCGTTACACGCCAGTCTTCAAAACTACTTCGACTTGCAATTTCTTCAGGAATTTTAGAGGCATAGAACTGATAAATCGTTTCTTCATCCACCACCAAATCACGGCGACGCAATTTATCTTCAACTCGTTCAACTTCTTCAAGTTTAAGTAAATTGTGTTTTAAAAATGGCGGAACTGTACCTAAGTTACCTGTGGTTAATGCATCACGTAAGAAAATTTCATGAGCAGCAGGCTGGTCAACTTTCTCAAAATTAATTAAGCGCTTTGGTTCAATAATTAAACCAAACAGCGAAATTTGAGCATACGCATTTACAATCCCAGCTTTCTTAGACCAATGCGGCTCAAAATAGTGATATTTCAACAAGTCGCGTGCAGCAAGCAAAATCCATTCAGGATCAATTTTGGCTAAAGTACGTAAATAAACCTGAGAGGTTTCCACCATCTCAAAAGCCATCACCCAAGCAGTATTGGTTTTGTGCAAAGTACTGGCAGGAAAGACTTTCGCCTTTTGTTGACGCACTGCCATAAAGATATTACGTTCATCAGTTTTATTGGCAATAAAAGACAATAAACCTGTCAGCAACGCACGGTGCAGGTTTTCATAGTTCGCAGGTTTTTCATTAAAACTCAGTTTTAAACCTTCAGCTAACTCGACCAATTGTTTATGCGTCTGTTTCCATTCGCGTAAGCGTAACCAGCTTAAGAAGTGCTGCTTGGCAAACTGGCGACGTTTGTTTTCAGACATGCCTGCTTCACCTTTAGGATTTAAAGTCTCCCAAAGTTTTAAATAAAACAGAAAATCTGAATCTGCCTCTTTGAATAGTGCATGCTTTTGATCAGCTTGCATTTGTTTATCTGCTGGACGTTCACGCGCGTCTTGAACTGCAAGTGCACTGACCACCACCAAAATTTCTTTGAGTACACCAAAATGAGCACCACCCACAATCATACGTGCGAGTCTTGGATCAATCGGCATACGTGCCATCATTTGGCCAACTTTGGTCAGTTCATTTTTCTTCTCGTTCAGCGCGCCTAACTCAATGAGTAGCTTACGACCATCATTGACTAGACGGAAATCTGGCGGCTCAATGAAATCAAAGTTTTCCAGCTCACCTAAACCTAAGCTCTGCATTTGCAGAATAACCGATGCCAAGTTGGTTCGCTTAATTTCAGGTTCGGTAAACTCAGGACGACTTAAAAAGTCTTCTTCGCTATATAAACGAATACAAACACCTGGAGCAACACGACCACAACGTCCTTTACGTTGATTTGCTGCAGCTTGTGAAATTGCCTCAATTGGTAAGCGTTGCACGCGTGAACGGTAGTTATAACGCGATATACGTGCAAAGCCGCTATCAATCACATAGCGAATATTAGGAACAGTCAGTGCAGTTTCTGCAACGTTCGTCGCAATAATAATACGGCGGCCCTTTCCACTTGGGCTAAAAATCTTTTGTTGCTCAGAAACGGCTAAGCGTGCATACAAAGGTAAAATTTCGGTATGTCTCGGCCCGTACTTTTGTAAGGTTTCCTGCAATTCTCGAATTTCTTGCTCTGTGCTTGAGAAAATCAGAATATCTGCATGTTCTGGATGGCCTTTTTCTTCGGCATCAGCAAAGCATTCTTCTACAGCTTGTACGACTGCACGCGGCAGGTTTTCTTCAAAGTCGTCGAACTCGTCGTCATCACTACCACCAATATTCATTTCTGAAATTGGACGATAACGCACTTCGACCGGATAACTACGCCCTTCTACTTCAAAAATTGGTGCATTATTAAAGTAGTTACTAAAACGATTTACATCTAAAGTTGCCGAAGTCACGATGACTTTTAAATCTGGGCGTTTTGGCAATAACTGCTTTAAATAGCCCATAATAAAATCGATATTGAGTGAGCGCTCATGCGCCTCATCAATAATAATGGTGTCATATTTAGACAAGAAGCGGTCATTGCCTAACTCGGCAAGCAAAATACCGTCGGTCATTAAACGGACAATCGAATCTTGCGAACCTTGTTCATTAAAACGGATTTTAAAACCAATTGACTCGCCAAGTTTTTCGCCGACTTCTTCTGCAATACGCTGCGACACACTACGTGCAGCTAAACGGCGTGGCTGGGTGTGACCAATCATACCAGTCAAGCCACGCCCTGCTAACATTGCAATTTGAGGGAGCTGAGTAGTTTTCCCTGAACCTGTTTCACCAGCCACAATAATGACCTGATGCTTTTGAATCGCTTCAATTAAACGGTCAGCATATTGGGTTACAGGAAGGTCCTGATTTAATGTGATTTTTGGTAAGCGTTCAAAACGTTGTCTAACTTTTGCATTAGACTGTTCAAATAATTTTTCAATCTCTGCAGTATTGGCTTTTTTATCTTTACGTAAACGATTTAAACGGTAACGATCTCTCGCCATCACCCATTGATCTATATTTAAACCATTCAGCACAGATAAATTTTCCTGAAAATTCAACAATCCTCTATTTTACGCCTTAATGACCATAAGGTAAAACAATTGGTTTTTTATATATTTTTAATTTTTTAAAATTTTACCCTTGAATTTTGACTCGCTAGACTTCATGTTGTTATGCAAGTTTCTTTTACGATAACTGTCATTTGATTTACATGTTTTTGCAGTCAAATCGAATACAGTGTTTGGGGACTTAAAAATCGTAAATTTATCACTTATTCAATTTTCCGATTTTAGTCATGTAAAAATACTATTTCCCCAATAAAGAATTTTTATTTATTCTACATCTCGTAAACAAGTTTAAATATAAACCTCAATCATGGAGACAATGATGAGCTTGATTAATACTGAAGTTAAACCTTTCCAAGCAACTGCTTACCACAACGGCCAATTTGTTGAAGTTAACGAAACTAACCTTAAAGGTAAATGGTCTGTTGTATTCTTCTATCCAGCTGACTTCACTTTCGTTTGTCCAACTGAACTTGGTGACTTAGCTGACAACTACGCTGAATTCCAAAAACTTGGTGTTGAAATTTACGCTGTATCTACTGATACACACTTCACTCACAAAGCTTGGCACGACACTTCTGAAGAAATCAAAAAAATCCAATACCCATTAGTTGGTGACCCAACTTGGACTCTTTCTAAAAACTTCGACGTTCTTATTGAATCTGAAGGTTTAGCTGACCGTGGTACTTTCGTTATCGATCCAGAAGGTAAAATCCAAATCGTTGAACTTAACGCTGGTGGTATCGGCCGTGACGCATCTGAACTTCTTCGTAAAGTAAAAGCTGCTCAATACGTACACGCTCACCCAGGTGAAGTTTGCCCAGCTAAATGGAAAGAAGGCGAAGCAACTCTTGCTCCATCTATCGACCTAGTTGGTAAAATCTAATCTCTCTTAGATTTTAAAAACTCAAAGAACCACCCTTTATCGGGTGGTTCTTTTGTTTTGAATAAGCACATCACATTTTCTACTGATACTTTTACAATTATGCCCTTCCCCGCGACCTCAACATTGAGTAATGTCAAATAAACAACTGGTTAATTTTTGAGTAAGTTTGATATGAAATAAAGGGGTACATTTATGGTAAATACAGCGGTCGTCACTTCATGGAAATACAATGCGACATCGCGTCATTTAAAAATATTTTATAGCGATGGTTCGGGAGATCTATATCATCCCGTTCCGGAATTTGTTTATGACAATTTATTACGTTCAACGGATAAAGCCGCTTTTGTACATAAATATTTAGAATTCGATTTGCACTTTACACGACTCTCTTTGGTGATTGCCTCATAACAAATATAAAAAAGGCCTGTTCAAAACAGGCCCGACTGGAATATAAAACGATTTCAGTAAAATTATTTTGTGACTACTAAACATAATCCTGCCCCAACAGGCACAATACTGCTCATGAAATCTGCATCCTTTTTTATTAAAGATAAAAAAGAATTTACTTCTGCTGCATGAGAAATCACATTATCAACCACTAAAACTCCACCTTTAGGCTTAATTAAACGTTTTAAATCTGGCCAATAACTTTCATATACGTCACGTTCAGCATCTAACAAAATAAAATCATAAACTTCGTTTGCTTCTTTTAAATAATCGGCTGCATCTCCAACCCAAAATTGAACAATTTCACTGAGCTCTAATTCAGCCACATGGCGTTTCGCCTCAGCACTTCGCTTTGCATCAATTTCAAGCGTAGTCACCTGCCCACCAGTGGTCTGAGCGGCTTCAGCTAGCCATAAAGTTGAATACCCTGTCGAAGTACCAATTTCTAATATAGCCTTGGCTTGTTGCATGCGAATAAATTGCGAAATTAATTTTGCAGATTCTACTTCTATGTTGCGGTATCGTTGTAAACGATCAGATTGCTGTGAATCATGCTGTTTAAAGGTGTCATATAAATCGGCAACTCTTTGTAAGAAAAAAGTATTTGGCATATATTCACCCTTTTAAATCGTTATTTTATATGAAGGTCGTTTGAGTTAAGTGCTTTGAATTAACTTGAAACGCGGCACGATACTTCCGTCAGCCATTTGCACAGTTTCAGTAAACATATTCAGTGGTCGAACCCAAGTTGAATAGTCACCATAAAGACACTGATAAACGACTAACTCTTCTTCAGTCTCACTGTGTTTTGCCACAGAAAAAACTTGATAGAGATTACCTTTATAATGCTGATAAATGCCGCGTTGCAATGACATGAAAGTACCTTTTAATGTTATGACATAAAATCTTTACAGCCATATAACATATATAAATTTTTAAATACTTTCACTTTAAAAGATAAAAAAGAGTAATAAAGAGCATTTAGAGATAAATTATTGATCTTATTTATGAATAGATTTAATAATTCAAAAAACCGATCAAATCTATAAAAACATACTGTTTCACCTATTTATTGTTTTAACGTACTATGCATCTATTGAAAGAATTTGGATGCATTGGAGTAAAAACAGATGTTAGATCAAAACATTAAAACTCAATTAAAAGCTTACTTAGAACGTTTAGAAAGTTCAATCGAATTAGTTGCTGCTTTAGATGAATCAGATAAAGCTGCTCAAATTAAAGAATTAGTGACAGAAATCGCCGAACTTTCTGACAAAGTGACTGCCCGTTTTGATGGCAACAATACACGTCGTCCAAGCTTTGGTGTGGCTAAAGCAGGTGAACAACCTCGTGTGTTCTTTGCAGGCTTACCAATGGGTCATGAGTTTACATCTTTGATCTTGGCACTGTTACAAGTGTCTGGTTATGCACCTAAAGTGTCAAATGAAGTGCTTAACCAGATTAAAGGTTTAAACCTCAAAGCTAACTTTGATGTGTTTGTATCGTTAAGCTGTCATAACTGTCCGGATGTGGTACAGGCGCTTAACCTGATCGCGATTTATAACCCGAACACAACAGCAACCATGATTGATGGTTCATTCTTCCAAGACGAAGTGGAACAACGCAAAATCATGGCTGTTCCAATGGTGTTTCAAGACAATGAGCACATCGGTCAAGGTCGTATGACCCTTGAAGAGATTGTGGCAAAACTTGATACCAACTCAGCTGAAAAAGATGCGGCAGCACTCAATGCTAAAAATGCTTTTGATGTATTGGTGATTGGTGGCGGTCCTGCGGGTGCAACGGCGGCAATCTATGCAGCACGTAAAGGCATTAACACGGGTATCGTAGCTGAACGCTTCGGTGGTCAGGTCATGGACACCATGGACATTGAAAACTTCACCTCTGTGCAAAAGACTCAAGGTCCTAAGTTTGCAGCCGAGATGGAAGCCCATGTTCGTGAATATGATGTCGATATCATGAACCTGCAACGTGTCAGCAAAATCACAGGTGCAAACCAAACTGAAAATGGTCTGGTTGCGGTAGAACTTGAAAACGGTGCAAAACTTGAATCGAAAACTGTGATCCTTTCAACAGGTGCACGTTGGAGAGAAATGAATGTACCGGGTGAGCAAGAATACCGTACCCGTGGTGTCGCGTACTGCCCACACTGTGATGGCCCATTATTCAAAGGCAAACGTGTTGCCGTGATTGGTGGCGGTAACTCAGGTGTTGAAGCTGCAATTGACCTTGCAGGGATTGTTGAACATGTAACTTTAGTTGAGTTCGACACTAAACTTCGTGCTGACCAAGTGTTGCAAAACAAATTGCATAGCTTGCCAAACACAACTGTGATTATGAATGCCTTAAGTACAGAAGTATTGGGTGATGGCTCACAAGTGACTGGTCTTAAATATAAAGACCGTGCCACTGATGAAGAGCATGTGGTAGAGCTTGCAGCGATCTTTGTACAGATTGGTTTACTTCCAAACACTGACTTCTTAAAAAACAGTGAAGTTGAGTTAACCAACCGCGGTGAGATCATTGTGAATGACCGCAACGAAACCAATGTTCAAGGTGTATTTGCTGCAGGTGACTGTACCACTGTGCCTTATAAGCAAATCATTATTGCTACAGGTGAAGGCGCTAAGGCATCGCTCTCTGCGTTTGATTACATCATTCGTTCTGGGCAATAAAAACTGGTTAACCCCCTCTATTGAGCGAAAGCCTAGCATTGCAAAATGCTAGGCTTTTTTAATATTGAAGTTACAACTTTTTAACAATTTTTGATCTTTATTAATCAGTTACTTTATGTTTATATTTTAGACATCCATAATTTTGGATGCCATGAATTAGAAGGAAAAACACAATGAATAAATTACTTGTTGCTTTAGGTCTTGCTGCGACTGTTGCCCTTGTTGGTTGTAATAAAGATAAAGCTCCAGAAACTGGCGCGACTACAGGTGAACATTTAGAAAATGCTGCTAAACAAGCAACCGCTGATATTAAATCTGCGGGTGACAAAGCTGCGAGCGATATTGCAACTGCTACAGACAATGCTACAGCTAAAATTGATGCTGCTGCTGACCACGCTGCTGATAAAACTGCAAATGCTGCTGCACAAACTGAAGCGACTGCGCGTAAAGCAACTGCTGACACAGCTCAAGCTGTTGAACATGCAGCTGCTGATGTAAAAGAAAAAGCTCAGCACTAAGTTATATTCAACATAAAAAAAGCCCCTATTAATTAGGGGCTTTTTTAATAGGTTTAAAATCGCTTATGAAATTAAACCTTCATCACGCATCGCAATTTGTACAGATTGACGCTCAGCAACTTTATTACGCAATGCGATAATATGTTTATACGGCGTTAAATCATGCTCAATTGAATTTGACCAATTTGTTAAAACAAATAAATATGCATCAGCTGGACCAAAATTATCATTTACTAAATAGTCATAATCCGACTCAGCCAGATAATTATCGATATATTTTAAGAGACGGTCGATTTCAGCATAAGCTTTGGTCTTTTCATCGTTTGTTAACGGCGCCCCAAAAAATACCGCATAGGCATCATGTAGTTCAGAGTTCAAATAACCCAACCATTCCAACACTTTCGCACGGCCTAAGCCCGAAGGAGGAATCAAATCTTGTTTAGGATCATGCTGAGCAAGGAACGGTAAAATCGCCACGTTTTCAGTCAAAATCAAACCTGGGTTAATTTCTAAAGCTGGTACATAGCCCTTCGGGTTAATTTCGTAATAATCTGCACCTTTTTCTGTTTTATGTGTTTTTAAATTTACTCGTTCTAAATCAAAATCAACATTAATTTCATTTAAAATAATATGTGCAGCTAAAGAACATGCGCCTGGCGAATAATATAATTTCATATCTGATCCTTCTTATCTTACATTAACGTTTTAAATTGCTTCTAAAAAACCTGCAAGGTTTGTACAATTCCTTAATTGTAAAAAAGCGTAAATTTATAAATTACTTACACTATCTAATATTCTTGAAAAAGTTGGACCTTGCAAGTTGTCTTGCGTGACGATTGTTTAAAATATGATAAAACACATTCCCATCACGCATTTTTTACCGTTAATTACGTTTAAAAAGTTGGCTAAACCATTCCATTAATTGGTTTAAGAAATCCAGAATAGGATTTTTGTTGCCATTATCAGGATGACTTGAATCTTTACCATTTAAATCTAGATCGACAATGACAGGGTCGTGGTCCGAAGAACGATAGGCATCTTCGCCATAAAACAGCGCCTTTTGCTCATCGGTTTTATATTCTTCGTTATAGTCTAGAACTGTTGGCTCATCAGCATTGATATGCCAAGCAAACGTACGAACTACTTTTGGATATAAATCTGCATCGGCAATTGCATGATCTAAGTTACCCGCGCCGCCATTACCATTTGCATCACTTGCCACACCAAACACATAGCTATATGCCTGAGCGCCTTGCCCAACCTTAGCGTCATTGAGTAAGACTTTATAATTGGCTTTTTCAAAGGCTAAAATAGGTTCTTCTTTTGCATAGCTATTCATATCCCCAACAAGTAAAGCATTTTGCTTAGGAACTTGTGTCGGGTTTTTCGCGAGCCACTGCACAATTTGATCAACTGCTTTTACACGAGTCGGGTTCCAACAACCTTGACCATCTTTTTGGTCCGCATCCGTAGAGTTAACATCAACTCCAGTACAGCCTTTTGACTTCAAATGGTTTGGAATAACGGTAAACGTTTTATTGCCACGAACAGCTTGGAAAGTCTGTGCTAACGTCGTTCGATTTTTATCGCCCAAATCAAGCACAACAGGTTTGTTTAAAGGCTTCACACGCTTACTGTTATAAATAATCGCAACAGCAATAACATCACCACCTAAACGGTCTAAATTTTCAGGAACAACATATTTCCAGTCTGGACCTAATGCACTTGTTAAATGAGCAATTGCGCTGTTTGGACCATAACCATTGTTTGCAATTTCCATCAAACCGTATACGTCAGCATCAATCGCTTTTAATGCACTCACAATTTTACGGTGCTGTTTATCAAACTCTGTTTGTGTATTTGCGCCACGTTCTGTTGGGAAACCTGTTGCGCCATTGTCATAGTTCAAAACGTTAAATGAAGCTACACGAATATGATTGGCATTTTTTGTGATGACACCCTGACGTGGATTTGTTTGAGTAACAACTTCTGGTTGCGTACGTCCAAGCACTGGCTGTACGCGCCAGCCATTAAAACGATACTCTAAAATCCCTTCAACGTTTTTAAGCTGATAACCTGAACGTAATGTATTGGCAGCACTAAAATTTATTGGTAACCACGGAGTACGATTTTGGTTGTTATATCCATCATCAAAAATAATTTTCGATAATAAATTTTTCTGAGCTAAAGCTTTCGCTTCTGGCGACAAGGCAGGATATAAATTGGTTGGAATATATAAGCGGCCTAAGCTCAGCGATAGTTCACCATAACGGCCATAGTTATAGTTTTCACTTACCGTCAAAGCTTGAGGTAATTTGACCAACATCCCTTGATAACGCTGCGGAGAATTTGTTGAACCGCCTGCTAAGCTAGTAAATGGTAACTCCAAGCTAATTGGCTGAACTTGATTTGCCATATTGCTATTACAGCTTTGAATATCCTGCTGTAATTGGTCTATTTGTAGCTGGTTTTGATAACTTGTTAAACGGCCTCGTAAAATAACTTCATCACCAACTTGGCCACCTTTTACCGTGCTGCTATTTGGAATATAAACAAAAATGGCATTACTTACATTTGCACGTGCTTTGGTGTCAGGTGTTTGAACATAAAAGCCTGAAAAACCATTCGCATAGCGATAGTCAGCAGTAATTACACCACGTACTGTATAGGTTTGATTTTGTGTTGAAGATGCTAAATCGGCAATTGGTGTATCTGAGCTTGAACAACTGACCGTTTGCACTGGCGGCTGAGTCGTAGAACCCGATAGATTTGAAAAATCATTTCGGTTTGCCCATGCTGTCCATGAGTGGTCCAAATCAAATGCTGCCGTTGGGTCGATACTTAAAGCTGGGTTTTCAGCTTCAATACGCTTAAAACTATTTCCTAAACTTGAAACGGCTGTTCCCCAACCTGCCTCTGGTCGTTCACCAATACGACCAAAACGATCGACAGGTGTACCTTTATAAACCAGTACCACTGCATCATCACCATTAAAAGACAAGGCAGCCACTTGATTTACTTTACTACCAAGTTCAGTTTGCAGCTCTGAGCGGCCCACTAAAAACTTCTGCTTACTCGCAAGTGTACCCTGTAAACGGAAAGTCACCGTTTTTGCAGTCCCACCATTATTAAATTGTTGAATTTCATAATCTGCTAAGTTAACAGTAGTTCCATCTGGGTTATAAATCTCTAACCCTTTTTTATTACTGCTGCCATCAACATACTGGCTAAACATAAGCTGTGCTTGAGCAACTGAGCTATATGAAAATGCACCAAATGTACTTAAAAAAACCGAAAGTGTTCTTAACTGAAAAGTTTTCATGAGTAAAATTGTTCATGTGAGTTTTAATTAACTTCTTAGATTAAATATTGATCATGACATCTACATGAAGAAAAACACCGAAATATTTGACTTGACCACCTGAAGACTTAAAATACCGCATTTGAATTTCAATATTGCCAAGGTTATGTCGATCGATCAGTTAGAAACGCAAATTGCAGACTTAGACAATTTGCCTGAACACCGTGAAATTGTGACGTTTATGCGTCGTTCAGCACCACTTAATACGTCTCAACGCACGGCATTAGAACAACATCGCGATTTAATTTTGGAATACCCCGTTGGTGACTTACGTCAGCACTTCGAACATCCAGAACGTCCTTTAACTGTTGAAATCGGTTTTGGTATGGGTCGTTCATTAGTGCTTATGGCAAAAGCCAACCCTGAACGCAACTATGTAGGTATTGAAGTACACGTACCTGGTATTGCTCAATGTTTATATGAAGCAGGTATAGCGGAACTTAAAAACTTACGTGTACTCGATGCAGATGCGATTCAAGTTTTACGTGAAATGCCAGACAACAGTATTAACTGTGTACAACTTTACTTTCCAGACCCTTGGCAAAAGAAACGTCATTTCAAACGCCGTTTTGTTATTCATGAGCGTATGCAACTGGTTGAACAAAAACTTGAGCTTGGTGGTACTTTCCATGCAGCAACAGATTGGGAACCATATGCAGAATGGATGCTTGATGTACTCGACAATCGTCCAGATCTTGAAAATTTGGCTGGTAAAGGCAACAGTTACCCTCGACCAGAATGGCGCCCTGTGACTAAGTTTGAGCGCCGTGGTATTGAGTCAGGTCATAAGATTAATGACTTTATCTTTAAAAAGATTAAGTAAAATTTAACTACTAAAGACAAAAAAATAAAGGCATTAAATATTAGTATTTAATGCCTTTTTTAATCTTTTAAATAAATTAATAACTTAAGATAAAGACCAAAAATAATTTTGGTCTCATCACCCTAATTTTTAAATAATAACTTGCTGGTTATTGATTAGATCATTTAAATTAACGTTTGTATTATTCAATGTTAACAACAATGAACTACTATACGTCGTTCCTGCACCATCCCTATCAATATATAACTGTGTATTTGAACCACTCACAACAGTTTTTATAAATGGTTCCAAACTAGTAAAGCTATAAGTACCAGAATAACCAATTAACAGATCACCAATATCAATTTTATCTGCATTTGTATTTGATGAGGTATTACCAATAGTGAAATCAGACCAGACATCTGTACCATTTCCACCCAGAGCATCAGATTGAACTAATAATTGATATAGTGCGGTATCAGCCCCAGTTCCACCGGTAAGTTGATCATTTCCACCTTGTCCATCCAGAATGTCATTACCAGCTCCACCATTTAAAGCATTTATTCCACTATTACCTGTAAGAGTATTATTTAATGTATTACCTGTTGCATTAATGGCTGTTGAACCACTTAAAGTTAAATTTTCTAAATTACTGCCTAATATATAAGTAATAGAGCTCAGAACCGTATCTATACCTTCACTAGCATTTTCTGTAACAGTATCGCCAGAGTTATCAATTACATAAGTATCATTACCTAAACCACCAAGTAACTTATCAGCTCCTGCTCCTCCATCCAGATAATCATCACCTGCACCACCAGTTAAAGTATTAATTGCACTATTACCAACAAGTACATTATTGAGCGCATTACCTGTACCATTAATTGCTGTTGATCCAGTCAATGTTAGATTTTCAAGATTATTACCGAGAGTATAAGTAATTGAACTAAGAACAGTATCTATCCCTTCACCGGTATTTTCCGTGACAATGTCACCTGTATTGTCAATAACGTAAGAGTCATTACCTGTTCCACCTAATAATTTATCTGCACCAACTCCTCCATCCAGATAATCATCACCTGCGCCACCAGTTAAAGTATTAATTGCACTATTACCAACAATCACATTATTGAGTGCATTACCTGTACCATTAATTGCTGTAGTGCCTGTTAAGGTTAAATTTTCCACATTATTTACTAATGTGTAAGTAACACTACTTTGGACAGTATCAGTTCCTTCATTCACACTTTCACTAATAACATCAGCAGTACTATCCACAATATAAGTGTCATCACCTTTTCCACCGTACATTGTGTCGTTACCAGTACCACCATTTAAAGTATCATTACCTGCCTGCCCATAAAGAATATCATTACCAGCTTGACCTGTTAGGGTGTCATTCCCTGAAGCCCCATATAACGTATCAGCATTGCTTGTTCCATTTATTGTTTGATTTTGAACAACAAATGTTAGCTTAAACACATCAGAAACTGATTGGTTAGCAATATCTTTGACTGTAATTTTAATATTTAACGGCATTGTGTTATCAGGTGAAGTGCCACTCAACACTCTCGTAGTTGGGTTGAAACTAAGCCAAGATGGTAATGGAGAGCCATCTTCTAAGGTAGCCGAATACGTTAATGTATCACCATCAGGGTCTTTGAATGTTGTTGCAGGAACTGTATAGCTAAATGCTTTAGCATCCGTCACGCTTTGATCTGCAATTGCATTTAACAATGTTGGAGCTTGGTTCGGTAGACTAACTTTTAAATTAAATGAGGTGGCGGTACTATAACCATACATATCTGTTCCCCAATAAAAGAACGATAAGTTGCCAGTCACATTAGTAGGAGGAGTACCAGATAAAGTTTGTGTTGCAGTATCAAAACTTAACCATGATGGAATAGATTGGTATTGTCCACTACTATCTTTAGTCGTTAAAGTAATTTTATAACTCAAAGAATCCCAGCTATCCTGATCAACAATAATATTATTAGCAAATTTATAGCTAAATTCAGTTCCCTGATTACTTGTAATTAATGGTATAGCTGCATTAACAGTTGGTGCATGGTTTGTTAAGGCTCTATTAACTAATGTGTTAATATCATCAACACCCCAAATCACTCCAGAATCAAAATTAATCTGATCCATCTTATAGGTGGTATTTTCGGTATCTGCAATATAATAATTAGAAAGCCAAATATGATCATTTGTACCTTTAAAACTAAGATATACGCTATCGCCATATTTTTGAGCAGATACATCATTATCTGAATAACCTTGAATTTTTAATATATTTACAGCATCAATATTATCTTCAAAGCTGTAGGTATCCGTACCACCACCTCGGCTAAAAATATAAGTATCATTTCCGGCTAAACCATCAATATAATTATCTTGCTCATTTCCAACAATGATATTATCAAGATCATTACCAAATCCTGTTTTAGCATTACCTTTTAAAATAAGATTTTCGATGTTATTTTCTAATATTTTATAACTATCTGTTAAAACTGGGTTTCCATTTTCATCTTGACTAATAAAGCGTGCATCTTCCCAACGTTCAAGAGTATCTATACCACCATCAACATCTTCAACAACCAGGTCTCCATCTATAATGTAACTAACACCATTATCATCAGTTTCAATGGTTTCGGTTATATCAACAACATAATAGTCATTACCCATACCCCCTTGCATATAGTCACTGCCTGCACGACCGTCAATATAGTTATTACCACTATTGCCAATTAATTTATTATCAAATTCATCTCCATAGGCATTAATATTCTGGTTACCCAATAATGTAACAGCCTCAAAATTATTTAATGCAAGATCAAAATTTTTAGCAATATAAATTGTATCGTAACCACCATTTGTATCATTTTCTTCATAAGTATCTTGTTCATCCACAATAAAGATATCATCACCTAACCCTCCTATCAGATGATCTGCTCCATCCCCACCATCTAAATAATTACCTGATTTTCCAGCAACAAGAGTATCATCACCATTACCGCCATAAACATCACCACTTTCTATAGATATATAATCATTACCTTCACCCCCATATACTTCACCTTTTCCACCTAGAATAATATCATTTCCAGCACCTGCTATTATATAATTCTTCCCTTGACCTATAGTTATTTGGTCATCACCATCACCACTTTCAACTTTATTATTTCCACTACCAACATCTATAGTGTCTGCTCCACTTCCTGAATAAATGGTATCATTCCCACTTTGAGTTAAAATAATATTTTTGCCATTTCCTGCATAAATTAAATTATTTAAATTTCCAAAACCATCAATTACATTATCGCTATCATCATAAATAGATTTCACATCGCCAATAGATGAAATAAAATCTGTTAGTTTAAATTCAGTAGCTAGATAATGACTATAAGTGGCATTAGTATGATAAACATCTTCACCATCGATTCTAATATTCATATTTTTATATAAACTTAAATCACTAGCTGCGTTTATATTTTTTAACCCAAAAACAAACAAATCATCCTTCATAAGAGTAAATGTTTTAGAATGATAATCATAAGTTGCTTGAAGTAACGGTCTATTATTCAATGTGTATTTATATTCTGTATGTCCATTATTTTCAGATATTAATTCAGCAGAACTACTATTTGGTGAGCGAATAAAAACATTACCCACTAATGTAAAATAGATTTGTGAATCAACATTTATAATCCCCAAATAGTCCTCATCCTCAATCCAAGTTTTTGCACCTAAATTTAAATTGTATGAATCATAACCCAATCCACCAAATAAATTAAATTCTGATTTAGAGTATGAATAATTTACTCGAAATGAATCATTACCACTTCCACCATAAAGATAATTTAATAATTTTCCACCAGACAAATTATCATTACCATCACTACCATATATAATATTATTAAACTCAGCAGAGCCGCCTAAGTAATTATCACCAACATCTCCTAGTTTTGTTATTGTTATTGATTCATTTAATTTATCTTTTGTTAGATTCAAGTCATCAAACTGAATTTCCTTGACATTCCCTTTCAATATAAAATCAGAAATTGTAACTAATGAACTTTCATTATAATGAATATTTAAATCATCTTTTACCACTTCAATTATTACATCTTTTGAAGTTATTCCATTAAACTTTAATATACTATCATCCCCATCATAAATAGTATTTTGTTGACTAAATATATCAAATAAATAAATATCCTCCCCATTTCCTCCTTCTAAAATATTATTACCTTTTCCTCCACTTAAAATATCACTATCATCTCCACCGTATAATTTATCATCACCATCTCCACCGTAAAGCACGTCTCTACCAATATCTCCAAAAAGTTGATCATTGCCAGTGCCGCCCTCGATAATGTCATTTCCGTCGCCAGCTTCTAAATGGTCATCATCATCCCCACCTTCTAAATGATCTTCACCTACACCACCGAAAAGCTGATCATTGCCAATGCCCCCTTTAATGATATCATTACCATTTCCACCTTTAATGATGTCATTTCCATCACCACCTTCAATAATGTCATTTCCATCACCGCCTTCAATAATGTCATTTCCATCACCACCTTCTAACTGATCATCACCTTCACCACCAAAGAGTTGATCATTACCAGTGCCCCCACTAATAAAGTCATTGCCAGTATTCCCCTCTAACCTATCATCCCCTTCATCGCCAAAGAGCTGATCTGAACCACCAAGACCTTTGATAGTGTCATCGCCAATTCCACCATAAACAATATCTTCACTCTCAGAGCCTGTTGTTTGATCATTTCCTCCTAACAAGTGATATTCATTGGCCTGATATTGCCCATACGAAACAACATTATTTCTAATCTGTTGAATATCAACAATGTCACTTAAATCGGAATTTTGATAAATTAAATTATCATCTTTAATATAACTATTAGTGAAAATTAGATATAACCCTTGGATTCCATGCCAAGAGGTATTCAAAATTTTATAACTTAATCCTTCACGTTCTTTTAAATAGGTATCAAGATGAATAACATAATCATTCTGAATTGTATTATTTAAATTTGTATTTATATTATATTCATTACGATTAAAATGAAGATATTGATTATAACCACCCGTAACGTTGTTTCCATATTCATCTGTGACAATTCCCCCATCAATTGTTGGTTGAGTTTCACTATCATCAAAAAAAGTTAATTTAAACTGGGGTAAAACAGCATCAGAATCTTGACTTGTTGTTGGACTAATAAGACTAACTGCATTATTATAATGATAGATATTTATATTTGAAAGATTAAAATTTCCCTCTAAATAAAAGTGGTTTTCTCCAGAACTATCTAAAATTTTAACTTCCGAATCTCTTACTTGAATATAATATGTGTCATTTCCCTCGCCCCCAGCTAATTGATCATTCCCTTCATTACTTATAAAAGTATCATTACCTTTTCCACCATAAATGATATCATCTCCCGCTCCTCCATCTAAAATATCATTACCATCAAAACCAAATAAACTATCTTTTCCACTTCCACCATAAAGTTGATCATTACCATCGGAAGTACGATCATCAGTTACATCACCTACAAGGTGATCATCTCCATCATCTCCATATAAAATATCCGAACCACCATCACCATGGATATTATCATTACCAGCATCTCCATAAAGCGTATCATCACCGTGATATTGTCCATCTAACTGAGTATTATCTCCTTCTATATAGTCGCTACCAACTCCCCCATAAATAATGTCAGAACCTCCATTTCCCCATAAAAGATCATCTCCTAAACCACCGTAGATTTTATCATTACCATGATATTGAGAATCTAGAGCTGAATTATCCCCAGAAATTCTATCATTGCCCTTATCCCCATAGATTTCATCATCGCCACCATCTCCATTAATCTCATCATTACCATCATCCCCATGAATCTCATCATTTCCATGATATTGTCCATCTAAATCCGAATCATCTCCTGTAATTAAATCATCACCATCGCCTCCAAAAATGTAATCTGCGTTACCTTGCCCCAAAATCGTATCGTTACCATCTCCACCATATAAAGTATCTTCGCTATGGTATACACCATCTAATGAAACATAATCTCCTGAAATATGATCGTTTCCGCTTCCACCCTCAATTATATCTTTTCCACCATTCCCCCATATTTTGTCATCACCATTACCTCCAAATAATCTATCATCGCCATGATATTTCCCTTCTAATGTCAGGTGATCTCCCAAAATTTCATCATCGCCATCATCCCCGTAAATTTCATCATTACCTAAGTTTCCTAAGATCTTATCGTTTCCTGCACCGCCATAAACTAAATCATCACCGAAACGATTATAATTTTCAGATTCAATTGGTGGAGCAAACTTACCTTCTAAATCTTTTAAATCGGCTTCGATAATATCGTCGCCTTCACCACCATATAGGGTATCTCGCTCAAGCCCACCCACAAGCTCATCATTTCCATTACCGCCTATTAGTTCATCACTTCCATCCCCACTATATATGGTATCGTTATTATCACCACCATATAGATAATCACTGCCATCCATTCCATAAATAGCATCATCTCCTTCTCCACCATATAGAAAGTCTTTATCAGATGAACCCAAGATAATGTCATTTCCTAGACCGCCATAAGCAATATCACTTCCTGCGTAGCCATGACCATAATTTAAAGCTTCTATAAAGTTATAAAGATAGTATTTACCATATTGGCCTGTATAATAAATATCGAAAAAGGGAAGAATCTGCTCTGTAGATTTCCCTAAATTATTATATATATAATATGAAAATTTATTATTCTTATCCAAATCCAGTTCAAAATTAAAGTTTAAAATATTATATTCTTTATTTAACTCTGTGGTCCCACTATTTGCATTTCCTATTTGATTTAATAAGGGGTCTTTTACTGCATCCAATCTATTTGAGGTCATAATAATATCATTACCAGCCCCTCCATAAACCTGATCTCTACCAATTCCAGAAAATATAATATTATTATCTTGTTCTGATGTATTTACTCCAGCATAAATAACATCATCCCCTTGGCCTGTAGAAATTAAGTCATTACCATCACCGGCAATAATGACAGCATTTTCATTAGTAGAATGAATAAAGTCATTTCCTGCAAAACTTGCCACATAACGTTCACCAAAAATAATATTATTACCGTCTGTTCCAAAGGCATAAATCGAGGTATCAGATGGTGGAGTACTATTATTCTCTAAATCACCAAAATTGAGGCCTAACTCACCATTATTAAAGTATTTTACAGTAATACTTTTATTATCATTTTCTTTACTAATTACTATTTTTTGTGTTGTCGTTACACCATCGAAATCATCGACTAACGCTATCGTGTATTGTCCATCAGCACTTTTCCAAAGTTTATTATTAATTTTTTCACCAACAGATATAGCCACGCCATCTATTTTTATTTGACCATTACCATCTAAATCATAGATGGTATCGTATCCATATTTTCCATCAAAAATATAAGTATCATCACCTTTCTCATCAACTAAAATATCATCTCCTTCTCCGCCATCTAAAATATCATCTCCTTCTCCGCCATCTAAGTGATCATTATCCTTTCCACCGTATAAATGATCATTATCAAGTCCACCATAAAGTTGATCTCGATTACTACCACCATAAAGTTCATCATCTCCTGTCCCACCATAGAAACGATCTTTTGTACTATAAGATGAATGGTATAATCCAATGAAATTAGAATTTGTCTCTAAACCATATATTCTATCATTTCCCCCCAAGCCATAGACATAGGAGACATCTGTACCAGGCTCAACTGATAATATATCGTTTTGATCAATCTTATCTTGATCACCAACAGCCCAATAGTTATCCTCACCAAAAAAATTGTTTAAAAAATAATGCCCTACAGAACCAAAACCCCCTAAGGATAGTCTAGCCAGCCATTCTTCTGCATCATTCGAATAATCTGATACATCTTTAGTTTGCTCAATTTTTAATCGCGATTCTGGATGAATCAATAACTCAGAACGAGTAATTAAATTATCGTTTTTATCTAAATTAATTGTTCCATGGCTAGCCTCTGTAACCCAATCTACTAGTACCGAACTACTCAATAATCCAGCTGGAGCTTTGCCTTCAGTTTCTGTTATTTCCTTCCACTTTTGGTTAACAACATCAATACCAAAGTTTTCCATAATAATTTTCATGGGTGTTTCTAATGTCCAATAATTAATGTTTAAACCATTAGCATTAAAAACCTGCATATGAAATTCTCGTATTTTTGGAAAATCTATTTCTTCATTAACAAAACCTCCATTATTAATTGCCTTTTCCAGCAAAGCATTTAAATAACCCTTAAGCATCCCAACTCGAATTTTTTCAACGGTTTCAGCGCTAATCGTTGTCCCCAAGCGATGAGCTGTCTCCTGCATAAAATCCAATGCTCCTGTACCTGTTATAGTATTCCCGGTTGATACACCAAATGCCCAACCAGCATAACCAAAGCCGATATTATTTAGTACATTATAAACACCAGGAACAGCATTAATACCTTGTGCTAGTATTAGGTCTTGATACTCTTTAATTTGCTTAGTTGTTAAATTTTGGATTGTACTCATATGATTTCCCCTGTTTAATCATTAATTCGATTTAAGATTTTTAATAAGGTTTCTGATTTTTGCTAATTAAATACTAAAACTTAAAATAGATATTAAAAGAAAATTAAAATTCATCTTATAATTAAAAGCTCTATTAATTAGCATAAAATCTATTTATTAAAAAATATCCCCAACTTTAGTTGGGATTTAAA
>NZ_JBIUCP010000027.1:0-54649 GCF_044538765.1 Acinetobacter sp. ABJ-A23_2 | reverse complement strand
ATTTAATATTTGAAGATCTAAATTAAAAGATACGGTTCTATTTTTTCGTGCACTATTTCTCATTTGATAAACTTGAATAATATAGTCACCATCGACTGGTAGTACGAGTTCTCCTGAAGAACCCATAGTCGAACCTACCAATAATGCTTTATCTTTGCCTGGCTTTTTACCGGGAGCAAAAACATTAACATAAGCTAAGTTACTATAACTATTAATGTTAAATTTTAAAACCTGACCACTTTTTGCAAAAACTCGATACCTTACATCATCATAACCCTGAAATTTCCCTGTTAAAGTTGCTTGATCAGAACCTTTTAAAAAGCTTACTTTGTTTTCAACATTTTTAGCCGTCACAGTTAAGGGTAAGGTTGCAATTAATCCTGTTAATAATAAAATTTTAATGATTCTTTTCATTTTTAATCCTCGAAATTCTTTTAAATAATAATAAGAAAGATAGGTTTTATTAAGTTTTACTTTATGTATAAGTTTGATGAGTAACGTTTGAGTTTGTATATCTTTTAATAGTTGTTCAAAAAATATATGTCATGAAACTTTAACTTGCCAGCTCAGAAAAACCACCTTAGAATCCGCGCAACGAATTTTTAGGGGCTTCATTGTGAGTACTTGCTCGATTGATAAGAATAAATCATCGACTCATATCTAAGTATCCACTAAAGCCCACTGGCTCTCTTGTGGATTTAAGAGAGTCCCTCCTTCTTGCTTTATTTCTTATTTATCTGTCTTGTTGAAAGACGAGTAAATACTTGCATATGCTCCTTGTTGTATTGGAGTCATCAATGCTATTTCTTAATTTTAAAAAATCTGTCGTTTTTTTTAGCACTTGCTTGGCATTTATTTCTAGCTATGCTGGACGACCTATGGTGGTTGATGATGCTTCTTTAGTTCCTGCCCATTCTTGTCAACTTGATTCATGGATGCAGAATAACCCTAAAGACAAAGAATATTGGGTTATTCCTTCTTGCAATATAGGTGGCAATTTTGAGTTTGGTGTAGGTATGGGACGCCATTTCTCCGATGAAGCAGGTAATGCGACTTATACAACTGTTCAAGGGAAAACGCTTATAAAACCACTTGAGACGAATAACTGGGGAATTGGCGTTTCATTTGCGACCCAAATTAATAACAACCACACTTCTGAAAAAGATTGGACTGTGAATGTTCCCTTAAGTATTTCTATGTTAGATGACCATTTCTTGGTTCATACCAATGTGGGATGGCTTAGAGAACATACCACTCACCACGAGCAAACCACATGGGGTGTGGGGACAGAAACATTCATTACGAAACCTTTAACATTGACTGCTGAAGTTTATGGAAATGATCGAAATGATTCATTTTATCAAACCGGCATTAAGTATATGTTGTACAAAGAGAATGTTCAGTTCAATGCAAGCTATGGTAATCGTTTAAATCAGACCAAAGATGACTCGTTTTTCTCAGTTGGTTTAGTTCTTGTGACTAACCCATTTTTCTAAGTGAAAATGTGATTTAAAAAGCCCATCAATAGATGGGCTTTTCAATTTTATGAGTCTTTATCTAATGAATGTGGTGTCGTGGTTTTGTCTTGCTGCTTGGTATCATTCTCGCCTTGGCAGGCTGCAACAGAGATTGAAACGATTGCTGCTAAACCTAGGGTAGCTATAATTTTAGTCATATCTTACCTCATACAGTTTCCATTGATTAGCTTATAAATACTGGCTATCAATATTACGATCAGCATAGGTTTATAGACTTTTTTGTACTTCTCACTTAGAAATGTAAATTAGAAAAAATCACCTTTAACCAATTTTTTAATGACAAAGAGGTGAGAAATTTTAGATGTGGTATGAATTAACGTTTTAGCTCATTACTTTAATTATCGCTCTGTGGTTAAGCTTTTTATTAGTTGTAAGAAACACAAAAATCAAGCCGATCATGCTGTTGCTTAAAGCAGGTCCAAGAGTCTTTTTCAGGAGCTTCAATAATCTTTTTAGTTTTGAAATCACGATAATAAATAGTCGCATCTTTTAAATTCGATAAATTACTTCCCACAGACACACATGAATCTTCATGAGAACAAATATTTGATTCTTTTATAAATACTTTGCTATTTGGAAAAGTTAATCTTTCAAAGTTAGAACTTAAGTTATTTGTAGAAGAAAGTAAGCAAGACACCGTACTATTTTTACCATTCACTACAAAACAGCTTTTACTGACTTCGAAGGGCTCTTGAGCGAACGTACCCGTAGCATAAGGCAATAAAAATAATGTAATAAGGCGCTTCATGTTCTTTCTCTCTATTCAACATTTAGTCCAAAACTGCCTATAAATATTCAGACTACATTTAATTTAGCTGTCTATAATACCTGTATTAAGTTTAGTTAAATATTTACTATTTGATAAATTTTACAAAATATTCAAAAAATTAACTTATAGAATGGTTATGTACTCACTTTAAAGTTATTCGTCTAAAATCTTCCAATCCGTACCAATTTGCGCTAGCGCTGGCAACTCATCACTATTAAAAACATTCTGGTTATCATCAACAGCAAATCGATAAAGTGGTATTGAATCTGCTTGTGTTTTCTTAAAAAAACTAAAATCTTCGGTAATATGTATTAGGTCCGCTGACCGATTATCTCCGCCTATTTTGTTTACTCCAGTACCTGATGGTATATGTATATAACTTTCACAAGTTACTTCGATGCTATTTCCATTCAAATCTTGATATGAACATTTCATGTCTAAGTCCTTCCATAAGTTTTAGAGATGTGTAGAAAAACTTAACATGCTATACAGATAAGTTATGGAAGTTTTTATGATGTAATTGTTTTAAGTATGTATATCGTGTTGAAAATTGAAAGATTTACTATTATGTAAGACTGATAAGAAATTGTCCTTTAAAAAAAGCACCGTTACCGGTGCTTATTGTTATTTACATTTCCCATGAGGACTATTTATTTCTTCTTTCAAAGCATCAATATCCATTTTAATTAATTCTTTATCATTCGTTGCTTCTAGACCAGATTTCTTCATGAAAGCTTTATATTCCTTAAATCTAGTAATAATAAATTCATCATATTGCAGTTCAGATTGCATATAAGTACATTCTATTGAATCTAGCTTTTTTCTTTGCGAACTGGTTAGATTTTTATTCGCATTCTTTTTGATAAAAGCATCTCTTTGTGCTTGAGCTGTATGGAATTTTTCTAAAAGACTATGATATTGCTCTTCAAAACTTGTGTCTGATGCAGCCATAGTATTGGTACAAATAAGTAAGCCCAAGATAAAAAGTCTTAATTTCATAATATGTAATATTCGCTTATCATAATTAAAAACTGCATATTATAAGACTGGCGCGACCAAATAAAGTAAATAAACTATATAAAGAAAACCGCCCCAGAAGGCGGTTGCTGAAATTTTCCAGCGATTATAAAAGTGCGGTGGACACACACTTTTATAGGGTTTTAAACCAGATTTACTTTCTTATTATTTTTCTTATATTCCTCAGAATTAAAATAGTTCACTATCATCTTGGCATTTTCTTCCGACACGGCTTTTTTATTTTCCAGTACTGTCTGAGCTTCTTTTTTTACATTAAAGTCGGCTGGCACAATACTTGAAAGTGGTGGCAGTTTTGGCTGTCCACCAATCGTGATTCTTTCAATAAAGCTCGCTAGCCACATAATATATTCGCCCTTATTTTTATATTTAGGCATTAAGCTCATGTCGAGTTTAATCGTACATTCATTTAAAGGTTTACTTAGACATTCTTCAAAATCTATAAAATTGTATTTGAGTTTACAGGGGGTACCCTTTATCTCTTTTCGAATAATGCTGACTAAATTATTCAATTGTTCAATTAGGTCGTCAGAGAACAATTTATCTTCTTCGAATTTTTTATAGACCTTCTCGGCAATTGTTAGAAATTTTGGCATGGGTCCTTCCCTCCTATTCTGACTTTGGTGGTTAATCAGATTTTTAGGGAAGTATGATGGATATATTATTGCAGTATGTAAGTCTTGAAATGCCAAATGTAATCAATAAGAGTGTTCTGAAACCGAGTTCCATAATACGCCACAACAATTGAATAAAATGCAAAATTCATCGCATTTTTGGTGCGGAAAGATTTTATAGTTGGTAATAGTTTTCTGAAAAAAATTAAGCTCATCAATAATATTATTTGACTTAGATTTTTTGTGATGTCTTAGCTAAAAATAGAATACAGAAATATTTGAATTATTTTTATTTACTGCCTTGCTGAATAACCAAGTTACCTAGTCAGGGGACTAGAAAGTTAACCGTGTCTTCAGCAAGGTCTTTTATGGCTATATTTTAGTTTGATGCTGCTTACGCACCACTTAAAGCTGCTTCAAACATTTCAATAATTGCTTTGGCTCCTTCAGCCTTTTGCCTTGCGTCTTGATCGTCAAAAATAACCGTTTCATCATTGAGTTCACTTACATATCGCCGGGCTTCGTCTAGAGCTCTCCTTAGTTTTTGTACTTTGTGTTTGTTTACGTCTTTGGCAATGGTTGGCGCATATCCTCCACGTTTTGCGTTTTTAAGTTGTCTAGCTCTGTTCTCTATTGCTGTAGCCATTCAAACACTCCAACTCACCTAACAAATTTTAGTAAAGCAACTTTATTGTTTGTTATTCTTAAACATTTAGTATTTTCTTTGTTCAAAGTGTCAAATTTGTTACTTAAGCTTTACTCCTGAAAAGTTTTAGATCGAGTTTGCTCAAAAAATAATCTTTTCTAAGTTATGAATCGCGCATAACTTTATATAGTAAATTTATACCGCTATTTAATAATAATTTTCCAAAAATAATTATAAATTAATGTATAAAAATATTAAAAGAATGCTATCTATTTGAAATTTAAATAAAGATAGCATTCTACTATGGGGTTACTCTACAGTTAGTTTTTGAAAATCATGGCCTGAAGGTGCCTGATACACTCTTAAACCAAACTCAGGCAAAATCGCGATGAGATGATCAAAAATATCGGACTGAATTGCTTCATAAGAAACCCATGCAGTGGTATTGGTAAAGGCATAAATTTCTAACGGTAGACCTTCACTCGTCGGTTGTAGCTGACGAACAATAAGCGTTTGGTTCTGAGCAATGCCCTTATGCTGACGTAAGTAGAACTCGACATACGCTCTAAATGTTCCAATATTGGTTAAACGTCTTTTGTTATAGCGTGATTGACTACCTAAATGCTTGTTAAATTCGTCAATCTCAGATTGCTTGGCGTTGAGGTATTGATCTAATAATAGAAAGTCTTTTAGCTTTTGTTGCTCTTCTTCAGTCATGAAGTGAACACTAGTTTGATCAATATAAAGCGAACGCTTCATGCGGCGGCATCCAGCATTACTCATACCACGCCAGTTTTTAAAAGTGTCTGTAACAAGTTTATTGGTTGGAATAGTGGTATAGGTTTTATCAAAGTTTTGTACGGTTACAGTATGTAGTGAAATATCAATCACATCACCATCGGCATTTAGCGACGGCATTTCAATCCAGTCCCCTATACGCACCATGTCATAAGATGCAATTTGCACACTCGCGACCAATGACAAAATCGTATTTTGGAAAACCAACATTAATACGGCGGCCATTGCACCGAAGCCAGCAAGCAAGGTGAATACATCCTTTTTAAGGAATGTACCTAAAATCATCAAACCGCAAACAACAAAAATAATGAGTTTAACGAGTTGTAAATAACCTTTAATCGGCTTGTTTCTAGATTTTGGATTACGCTGATAGATTAAATTAAATATATTTAATAATTCACTAATAGTGAGCGCAATAGTCAGGAAAATAAATGCCTGTGCACCCATCTGTACCAAAGCAATGGCTTTCTCAGATAAGTGCGGAACGGTGGTAATCCCATTCATAATGACAATGGCAGGCACAATATTGGCAAATCGCTTAATAACACTATGCTGAGCAAAGACTGACTGGTTAAGTGACTTGATTTTAGTCACTAAATGACGGATTCCCCGAACAATAATTCGCTTAGCAATAAAGTTTGCCAAAGCAGCAAATAAAATCAAAATTGTGAGTGAAACTATCATTTCTAGCCAAGGATAGTTGCTTAACTCAGCTTGAAGATCACGATAATAATTAAAAAAATCCAACCCTTTACACCTTAAAACTTTATTTTCAATAATTTTAAAGTGTTCGAGTGTTATAGATTAAGGCTTGTTTACATATGTCGTCATAAATACAACACGTCTATAATACTTAATCGCTAAATTAGATTAATTTATGGAAATATGATTCACGCAGGCAATAAGTGAATCTTCTTTTTTAAATAAAACTGTTCCATTCAACACGGCTCTAGCTTCTTAGCTCCTTCATAAGGAGTGCTCGTTTTATCAAATTACAGCTTTTTTGTTTCAATAAACTTCCCTTTGAATGGCGAGTTTTGAGTAAAAAAACTTTCTCCATAAATTATTTACCTTTATTTTTTGTCAATTAACTCATTTTTTCACTGTGATCAATTTTTATAAAATAGTAAGTTTCTGCCTATCTGCTTATATTTAAAAACTTTACTAATTTAAGCTTTTGTAAAATATACATTTTATTATTCAAAGTATTAGAACAAAAAAATTAGTGAAAATTCTTATAACTCCCCCTGCTTTTGCTTTACAAACCGCAACAATCCTGGAATAAATCGTAATAATAATTTAATTAATAATAATTATTATTTACAACACATAAAAACCTGAGAAGATCTGCCATGATCCATGAAAATATTCTCGAATGCATAGGTAAAACGCCATTATTACAACTATCAAGGCTGTTCACGCATCAATCAGTCTCAGTGATTGCGAAAATGGAATTGTTAAACCCAGGAGGAAGTATTAAAGACCGTCCAGCATTATTCATGCTACAGGAAGGTCTGAAATCTGGAGTGATTAATAAAGATAGTCATATTGTTGAAAGTTCATCAGGGAACTTAGCTATTGCACTTGCAATGGCTTGCAAAATATATGGATTAAAATTTACTGCCGTTATTGACCCGAAAATTGCCTCAGCAAACCTACAAATGCTGAAGCTTTACAAAGCCAATATCGAAATGGTTTCTGAAAAAGACCAAAACGGCGGTTACTTAAAAACCCGAATTGACACCGTAAAACGACTCTGCCAACAACTACCAAATGCTGTTTGGATTAATCAATACGCCAATCCAAACAACTGGAAAAGTCACTATTTTGGTGAAGCAGAAGAAATCCTAAGTCAAATTGATCGCAAGATTGATTACCTCGTGATTGGGGCAAGTACCTCTGGCACGATTATGGGCGTGTCTCGTCGCCTTAAAGAAAAGTTCCCCGAATTAAAAGTTATCGCTGTCGATATTGTCGGCTCTGTACTGTTCGGTGGCACATCTGGTCCACGCGAAATTCCCGGCATTGGGGCAAGTACAGTCCCACCGCTGCTCTCCCCCGATGAAATCGATGAAGTCATTTATGTAGATGACTATGAGTCGGCACTCGGTTGCCGAGAACTTCTTGAGCATGAAGGAATCTTTGCTGGCGGTTCGAGCGGCTCATCTATTTCAGCCATCAAAAAACTGATTCCAACCATTCCAGAAGGTTCATGCGTCTTAACACTATTACCCGATCGCGGTGACCGTTATCTCGATCTGGTTTATGAAGATGAATGGTTCGAAATGATCAAGAAGCGTCACTTCAATCGAAACGTACGACGCCAAGAAAACCTTACTTTACAAAATGTTGTTTAACCTTCTCCTTAGGACATATTCATGAGCAATTTGGCTACCCTTCGCTATTTAAGTCAATCAGATTTATTAAATCTTGGCGCAAATCATAGTAATTCATTTATTGAAGCGATTACTGAAGGCTTAACCCTGCATGCAAATAAACAGTTTGTACAACCCTTAAAACCGTACCTTCGCTGGCAAGGTGCAGACCATATTGCTGACCGTATTATCGCTATGCCTTGTTATTTAGGTGGCAATGACCCAATTGCCGGCATCAAATGGATTGGCTCAAGACAACATAACCCTAAAAAATTCAATATTCCGCGTGCTAGCGCACTGATTGTTTTAAATGACTCAGAAACAAACTATCCGGTTGCAGTGATGGAAGGCAGCTTAATCAGTGCAATGCGAACTGCTGCTATTACAGGCGTTTCAATTAAATATCTAGCAAAAAAAGACTTTTCAGACATTACTGTAATTGGCTGCGGACCAATTGCGCAAATGCAGATTAAAACGGTGCTTGAACAATATGCTCAAGTGAAAAAAATCCATTTATTTGATGTGAACCCTGAAGCGGCTGAAAAACTCAAAGCGTTGTTCTTATCAGAATATCCGAATCTAGAAATTGAAATTCATGACAGTGCTAAGTCTGCGATTCAACAAGCCGATGTTCTCATTACCTGCACAGTTTCAGATAAACCTTACATTCCGTTTGAGTGGCTTAAAAAAGGTTGCTTTGTTTCAAACATTTCAATTATGGATATTGAACCTGAAGTCTTCTTAAAAGTGGACAAAGTGATTGTGGATGACTGGGACCAATCAAACCGCGAAAAGAAAGTCATCAACGTACTGGTTGAAGATGGCTTATTTAGCCGTGAAAAACTACATGCTGAACTTGGCGACATCATTATTGGTCATAAAAACGGCCGCGAACACGAAGATGAAATCATTTTGCTCAACCCAATGGGCATGGCGATTGATGACATTGTCTGCGCTAAGTGGTTCTTCAATGCCGCACAAGAACAAAACGTTGGCACGGTTCTACCGCTTTTATAAGAATAGGAATAACTAAAATGTTAGATCGGATTTACACAGCACAACTACAAAAAACGATAGATGCACTCTACATGGAGAATTATGGAGATTTTAAAGATCATATTTCCTATAAAAAGCCTTATCTGGCAATTACTCTCAATGATGAGTTGGAGCTCTATTTCAACTGTTTAAAAGTAGATGGTGTAAATCCTTTCTATATTAACCAACCCGAAGTTTTGCTTCATAACCTCTTAAGCAATACAACATCTAAAATCTCGATTTCTGAAGTTTTTAACTATTTAACTAAAGCATCTTGGTGGCCGTCACCACACCATCAAAAAGCAATTGATTACTGGCTAGACAACTTAGTAACGGCTGAAAAAATTCCCCAAATTTTACAGTCAGCACTTTCATTTTCTTCACCTTTAATCAAAAGCGAGTTGCTATCACTGGTCGCTGACCGTCCATTTCATCCGTTCGCGCACTCAAAAGGTGAACTTGCACCACTCACAACTCACAAAGAAATTAAGGTGTATTGGTGGGCCTTTAAGAAAGATGACGTGATCAACAATATGGAGTCGATTCCTCACAAAGAGCTTTTGTTATCAGAGGTTGAGGAATGTCTTATTGCTGAAAAAATGGCTGAGCTTTCAGATGACTACATAGCCCTGCCTTTGTTAGAGACTCAACATCGCTATTTAAAGTTTGATGAAAATAAGTACGGCGGTATTGACCTAAACCATGTCACTACCATTGGTTTACCGACTTCTTCTTTAAGAACGCTTATTCACAACACAAAACCTACACTGCATTTGAAACTCTCGACCAATGCCAAAACATTAGGTGCAATCCGCTCTATGCCGGGCCGTTACTTAATGAATGGACATACGGCTTATGATTTTTTAAATGACGTTATTAATGAAACTGCTTTAATAAAAAATCGCCTCTTTTTGAGTAATGAAACACATTGGTGGGTACTCGGTAAACAAGAGCCGATTGTAAAAAATTTAGGTGTAATCGGTTGCCAAGTCCGACATTTACCGGATATTTGCCGAGACCAAAACGTTACTCCAATCACTATGTCAGCTTTAAGCTGTACCTATGTTGACCCTTGGGAAGCTTTAGGCGTTGAAGGTGACAAATGGTCATTACTAAAAGACTTAAGTGTTCATTTTATTCAAACATTCTTAACGCTTTGGGCAAAAGGAATCATGCCTGAATGCCACGGGCAAAACACCATGGTGTGTTATGAAAATAATAAGTTGAAATGCTTTATTTTACGTGACCACGATACCTTAAGAATATGTACCACAGCCATTGAAGAAAATGGTTTTACACCTCCAGTTTATACCATTGATACCAGCACGCCGAACAATCTTATCTTTACTAAAAATGAAGACTTATTTAATTACTTCATTACTTTAGGGATTCAAATTAACCTCTACCCGATTGCTTTAGCTGCTTTGAAATATACGGATCGTACAGAAAGCGATTTTTGGGAAATGGTTCAAGACATTATTCAAAATTTTGTAGAAACCCAACCTATTTCAGAACAAACAAAATCGCAAATTCAAACTTATCTTTTTGACAATAAGACTTGGCCGTTCAAACAGCTACTTACGCCTTTACTTGCGCAAGAAAGCGACTCAACAGGCATGCCAAGTAAAATCGGAAGTACGCCAAACCCTTATCACAGCTTATCTGTTTCTAGCTATGAGACCATGGACATCTAAATCATGCGCTCATCTCGCCTAGATCATTTCATTATTTTGCTCTGTCAGTTTTTTTCCACTTTCGGGCTCATGGTGCTGATTCCAATCATGCCGCTCTATATGGAAAAACTGACGGCGCATATGAGTGCTCCCACTATCTGGGCAGGTTTGGCACTCGCAGCTCCGGCTATTGGCAGTTTATTTACCGCACCGATTGTGGGTCATCTATCCGACACATTCGGCCATAAAAAAGCCTTGTTACTTTCTCTGGCTGGCTTTTGTATTTCAATACTGCTCATGGCGAGCGCCCAGCATTTATACCTGTTTATTTTTGCACGAATTTTACTCGGCTTTTGCGGTCTTTCGGTCATTTTAAATGCCTATGTTTCATATCTTTCCAACGAGCAACAACGAGGCGCTGCTTTTGGGCAACTACAGAGTAGTGTTGCACTCGCTTGCTTATGTGGTCCCGTACTCGGCGGGATATTTATGGATCAATGGCGGGTTGAAGTATTACTTAACGCGACAGCATTTGTTGTGATGACACTCATTGTGATTGCGTCATTTGTATTAACCAATCCCGTTAAAACTGAAGTCTCAAAAACCAAAGAAAAATCTAAGCTTCCAGCTTTCTTTGATAGAACGATTTTTTCATGGTTAAGCGCTGGCATTTTGGTTCAAGCGGGCGGCTTTGGTTTGGTGTCTTGCTTTGTTTTATACATTAGTGAAATAAGCCAAAGCACTCATTCATCGTTATCTGCTGCAAGCTTAACAGGCACCATTCATGCACTTTCATGGGGAGCCGCTTTTATTGCTGCAACCTATTGGGGAAAACGAAATGATGATAAAGGAGACTCTTTTAATAACTTCGTTTACGCATCTTTAATTTGCGGTATCACGATTTTCGCATTGATCTGGGTTTCGAATATTTGGCTGGTTCTTGTATTACGACTCATACAAGGCTTTTGCTTTGCAGCCCTGATTCCTTCGATCTTACACACAATTTCTCTAAAAGCTGGCGCTCAAAGCCAAGGAAAAGTGATTGGTATTTCTAACAGTGCCTTTGTCTTAGGACAGCTTATTGGCCCAATCACGATCACGCTCACCTACTCATTTTTCAATATTACCGCTGCATTAATCTGCACCTCACTATTTTTTATCGGTGCGGGATTAGTAGTGATTTTGAACAGATTCTTAATGGATACAATTTTAGAAGAGGCACAAGAATGAACTCAATTATTACAATAGATGCATGGTCTTATAAACTTTTCGAACAGTACCTGAATACTTTCTTTCGTGAACTTAAAGTGAATCTTGAAGAACGCATTATCCCAGCTCAAGACTCTCCTTTATTCACACTGTATGCGGAGCAACCAGATACCCTGTATTTTGCTTATACGTTTAATGCATCTAACACGACTGTTTATGGCGCAGTTCAGCATCTTTCAACGACGGGTTATCACAGATATCAACGTGGTTTTATTCTGCAAAACTTAAATGACAATACATTTGACTCGCTCACCGACCCTAAACAGTTAGTGAAACTGATTACAGATGAGTTGAATAGTCTATTTAAAGACAAAAAACAAAATAAGAATCTGTATTCCGATATTGCCAATAGTATCGATAACACAAAATTCTTTTTAGAAAATAAGCCATCTCAAACAGCAACTAAAGCATTGAGTGGTTTTCAGGCTACTGAACAAGGCATGTTATATGGGCACCCTTTTCATGTGACCTCTAAAGCCAATCTAGGTTTTTCTAAAGAGGACATGAAAAAGTATAGCCCTGAGTTAGGCGCAAGTTTCCAACTCCACTACTTTGCAATTCATTCTTCTTTAATCCAAAAACTGATCAGTGAAGAACAGCCATCTCACCATATTGAAGATGAAGTTTTAGAAGTTGCAAAAGATCGTTTGCAAGAAAACTTCGTAAACTATGAGCTCATGCCAACCCATCCGTGGCAAGCTAATTTCTTACTTCAACATCCATCGTTAAAGAAACATTTAGACAGCCAAGACGTGATCTATCTGGGCGCTTTAGGTCAAACCGTATGGCCGACCTCATCCGTTCGTACAGTGTGGTTGCCTCAATCGAATCTATTCTTAAAGCTATCAATTGATGTACGAATTACCAGTTTCATTCGTAACAACCCAATGGATGAGATGGAGCGCGCGATTGATGCGAGCAAAATTATTATTAATCACAAGATTAATGAGCAATATCCAGACCTTGTGATTCTGCCGGAGTTAGAGGCAAAAACAGTCAAAATTCCAGAGCTTGAAAGTTCATTTGGTATTATTTATCGAGCAGGACTCACTCCTGATGTATTAGAAAATACTCGAATGCTGGGCGGCTTGGTTGAAGAAAATGAAAACCATGAAATCCCGCTTTTAAGCTTTATTCAGCAAGCTGCACCGAATCAAAACTTACAATCGAACGATGCGAAAGACTTCATTACTTTTTGGTGGAAACAGTACATTAAAGTTTCGCTTATTCCATTAGTTGAGTTGTTTGCAAACAAAGGCATTAGCGTAGAAGCGCACATGCAAAACAGCTTAATGGAATTTAAAAACGGCTATCCGCATCGCCTTATTCTTCGAGATATGGAAGGCATTAGCATTGTTCCAGAAATGATAGAAGACGACTCATCTATTTCTGAAGATAGTACCGTTTGGTTCTCTCAAAAAGATGCATGGACCTTTTTAAAATATTACCTCGTGATCAATCACATTGCCCATCTCATCAGTGCAATTGCACGCGTTACGGCCATTGAAGAATCTGAACTTTGGCAAGCCACACGCCTTACGCTCACACAAGAAAACTTTAGCGCCAAAGGCCAACAGTATCGCGATTTATTAATTCATTCACTCACATTACCAATCAAGGCAAATATGTTAAATACGCTCTACCACAGTGGTGGCAATCCAATCTGGATTGAAGTTGAAAACCCTATTTATAAATATCGCGGCGCAGAAGCACTTTGCCCTCTTCAACCAACACAACAAACCAATTATAAAACCCTTGCGGAAAATCGCGTAATGGGCCAATTATTAGAAGCACTTATTTTTGAAAATACTTTTAAATACGAGTTTTCTAAAGGTCAGATCAAGTTTTATATTTCTGATACTGTTTTCTATACTTGCGCGGCCAAACGACATTTTAGTTTTAAACGAATTAAGTTGGATCCTTCAAGCTTAGTTCGTTCTGATATTACTTTAGACACTGAAACTCGCCCTAACTTAAAAACGCTACTTGCCGATTTAAAAAATATTATTGAAGCTGACCCAGTTAAATGGCAAAACTTTAATGATGAGCTGAATTTAACTTACGTTAAACATGCGCAGACTTTAAGCCAAGCACCTGCTCAACCTTTAAGAACCTTGTCTTACCTAGAACAAGAAGCACGGATTACCAACGCGCATTTATATCACCCAAGTTTTAAATCTCGTATCGGCTTCGATTTAAAAGAAAATCAAAAATATGCACCCGAGCTTTCTGAAGGTTTTACGGTTCAATGGGTCGCGACTCATAACAGTTTATGCAAACTGGTTTTAAGTGAAACCATTAACTTAGAGCAGCTTTATAAACAGCATTTTTCAGAAAAAGATCTACAAACTATTAATGAGCAATTGAAAGAGCAAAATGTAGATTTTAAAGATTATATCCTCACCCCAATTCATCCGTGGCAGTGGGATAAAATTATTGAATTGTATTATCAAGATGCGATTAGCAACCAACTGATCATCCCGTTAGATATTGAAGGTCCAACTTACTTACCACAGCAATCGATTCGAACCTTGTCGAATATTAGCGACATCTCAGCGCTTTCTCTTAAGTTGGCAATGAACTTAGTCAATACTTCGACCTCTCGCGTATTGGCACCGCATACCGTTCAAAATGCGGCAAAAATGAGTGACTGGCTGTATAACATTGTTGAACAAGATCATATTTTAGAAAAACAGCGTAAGCCTGTTATTTTAAGAGAGATTGGCGGTCTTTCAGTTAACCAGCCGATTGCGCTACCTGTTCAATACGGCGCTCTCGCCTGCATTTGGCGCGAAAGTATTTACAGCTACTTAAAAGAAGGTGAATCGGCAACGCCAGTCACGGGCTTAATGCAAGTTGATACAGATCAAAAACCTCTCATTGATGAGTGGATTCAAGAGTACGGTATCGAGTTCTGGTTAGAAAAATTACTCACCAATGCTTATTTACCAATCATGCATATTTTATGGTGCCACGGCCTCGCTTTAGAGTCACATGCACAAAACATGGTGCTGATTCATAAAAATGGCTTACCTGTTAAAGCTGCCTTGAAAGATTTCCACGATGGAATCCGTTTTAGTCGTCATCTTTTACGTGAGCCGAACCTTTTACCCAACTTACAAGATGCGCCAAAAGAACATGCCAAAATTAACCCGAACTCGTTCTTGGAAACCCACTCTCCAAATGAGTTAAGAGACTTTACTCAAGATGCGCTTTGGTTTGTAAATCTGGCTGAGTTAGCAATTTTCTTAAATGAACATTATGACTTCGATGAAATCAAATTCTGGACCATGTTAAGAACCATCATCAATCAGCATAAAGAAGCTCACCCAGAGTTTAGCGAACGATATGAATTGTTTAACTTTACAGATGACACCATCGATATTGAACAACTTGCAAGCCGCCGTTTCCTTCCAGAAATTCGCTTAAGAGTACAAACCACCCCGAACCCGCTCAGTCTCATTAAGGAAATTGAATATGAATAAGCATTCGATTTCTTTTAAGAAACGAATAGCAAATGGTGAGACGCTCTACGGAATATTTTGTTCCGTAGCTTCTCCAATTAATGTCGAGCAACTGGCACTAGCGGGCTACGACTTTATTATTATCGACTTGGAACATACTTTATTTAGTACGTTTCAAGTCGAGACCATGATTTTAGCCGCTAGAGCTATGAGCCTTGATGTGTTTGTAAGAGTACCTTTAAACGCTAATCATTTAGTTTTACCTCTGCTCGATGCAGGGGTAACAGGCATTGTGTTTCCACGTATTGAAAATGCTCAGCAAGCTCAAGAAGCTGTGAACTATTGCCACTATATGCCGCTTGGGCAAAGAGGACTCAACTCAACAAGATTAAATCGATATGGCATAGACGATTTAGCGAGTTTTGTTGAACAGGCTGCAAACGAGACTGTTGTCATTGCCATGATTGAAAGCTTGGAAGGGCTAGAACAACTAGATGAAATATTAAAAGTTGAAGGTATTGATATTATTCTTGAAGGTGCTGCCGACCTTTCCCAATCGATGGGCATGCCGTGGCAAACCAGCCATCCCAAGGTCAAAGAAAAAGTTCAAGAGATGCATACAAAGACTAAAAATAGTGAAAAGCATTTCTGTGCTATTCCCCGACAACCTGAAGATATTGCGGCATGGAAACAGCAAGCTGTTCAGCTTTTTGTACTCGGTGATGACCGCAGCATTATTCGCCGTGCCCATCAAAACCATCTAAATACCTTTAAAGACATTTCATAACTGTTCAAATCTTTTAGGGGAATAAATGCCTATTCCCCTAATTCATTGAATAAATTTCAAATATATTATTTTAAAGCAATTAATAATATTGTTAATTACAATGATTCTCATTTATAATTCGCTCAATTTAAAATCACTCTCAGGGCGAGACAATGGCAAATAAGAAAAGTAATAAACTTTTTACAAGAAAGTCTGAAGTTAAAAATATCATTCCTCTTCTTTCACTTGGAGGAGCCATTATTCTTTCAAACTCAGCATTTGCAGCTTCACCTGCTGATACCACAGAAACAGAAAAAAAGCCTGAAGCCCTTCCTACCATTACCATTACCGCTTCACGTGCAGATGAACTCTCTACCTCTGCCAAGCAAGTCACCAAGCTCGATGAAAAACAAATTGAACTTTTGAAAAATGGATCGTCTGGCAACATTGCGACTGTTTTAGCCAAAGCCGTACCGGGCCTATCGGACTCAAGCCGAACCATTACCGATTATGGTCAAACTTTACGTGGCCGTAATGCGCTTATTTTGGTCGATGGCGTACCAATGAACCTCACTCGTGATACAGCGAGAGGACTTTCAGCCATTGACCCCGAAAGTATTGCCAACATTGAAGTGATTCGTGGTAGTAACGCAATTTATGGTGGCGGTGCTGCGGGCGGTATTATTTCAATTACTACGAAAGCTGCGGGCGGTGAGCCTACAGCTAAAACGGTCGTTGGGCTTCAAACACCCCTCACAAATTTCCGTTCAAATGCTTTAAGTGGCGATATTCACCAGTATTTTACGGGCAGTTTTAACGCCTTTGATTATGCGCTCGACTTCGGTTATCAACGTATTGGTAGCCCCTACGATGCAAGTGGTGACCGTGTTGCACCAGAACCAAGCCAAGGCGACCTTTACGACTCAAATGGTTATAGCATTGGCGGTAAGCTGGGTTACCACATTGATGACAACCAATACCTCCAGTTTGCTGCAAACTACTATAATGCCGAGCAAGACTCAGATTATGCATCTGACCCAAGTGTTAAAAAAGCTCCTGCTGGAACTGTGCCAGCCAAAGCCATTAAAGGCTTAAAGCTCAAAGACCAAAATAAAAACGAAAACCAGATCTACAATTTAACCTATAACCATAAAGACTTTTTTGGTAATAAGGTTGATGCTCAAATTTATTACCGCGATTTCTTTACCCGTTTTTCACCGTTTGATGCCCGTGCAAATGCCAACCGTGGTAAACAAGTCGACCAGATTTATCAAGAAAATAATGTACTCGGTAGCCGCTTAACGGTGACCACTCCCCTTGAGTTTTTAGGTGATACATCTTTAGTTTGGGGTGGTGACTTTAGCCGCGAAAAAAGCGAAATGCCTTTAGATATTTTTGATCAAAAAATTTATGATCAATCGGGCGGCTTAGAGTTTGTAAAAATCGGCAAACTCATTTATTTACCTGAACTCACCACACAAAGTGTTGGTGGTTTTGTACAGCTAAAACATCGCTTTAATGACCAATGGTCAGCAGAAGCTGGCACACGCTATGAAGACAGCTATGCCCAAATTGATAGCTTTGTTCCATTATCACAATTAGGCAAAACCAACCCTTACACGGTTCCGGGTGGAAAAGTAAAAGCTGATGCATGGTTGTACAATGCTAATGTGACTTTCTCACCAAACGACCAGCACTCGATCTATGCATCGTTTAACCAGGGTTTCCAGTTACCTGATGTCGGTTTAATTATTCGTAATGCTGGTGAAGGTTTTAACCTTGGTTCATCATTCTTAGAGCCTGTAAAAGTTGATAACTACGAACTCGGCTGGAAAGGTAACTTTAATAACTTCTCGTCAAGCTTAGCTGTATTCCACTCTACTTCTGACTTGGGTGCTGTTCAATCATTCAATAATGGTTTAGTTCTAGCCCGAACCAAAGAGAAAGTTACTGGGGTTGAAGCAACACTTGATTATCTTGATGATGCAAATGTGTGGGGAACTGGCGGTAGTGTTACGTGGATGAAAGGCCGTGAAAAACCGCAAAACGGTGCTGAACAAGACATGACGGGCTTCCGTATTCCACCATTAAAACTCACAGGTTATATTTCTTATAGCCCAACTGAAACTTGGACAAACCGTCTACAAGCAACTTACTTCGGTTCAGAAGATTACCGTTTAGATGGCAAGAACAGTTTTGGTCGCTACGATGTAAAATCTTATACCACAGCAGATTTAATCAGTAGTTTTGCGCTTAACAAGAAAGACACCATGACCATTGGCCTAGAAAACATGTTTAACCGCAAGTACTACCCGCTTTATAGCCAATTATTAAGAACGAACGATAACACCAGCCACTTAGTTGCAAATGGTATAACGCTTAAAGTGACTTATAGCCATAAGTGGTAAGAACTTTGGTTAGCCCCAAATACAGTAAAAGCCCCAACCTCGGGGCTTTTATTTTTAGAGCATTTCTATAAAAACATCGCTATAACATATTCGAATTGTTTGTCCCGCTCATCTACATCGTTATGACTGAGCCTTTGAATAATAGTTCCTTCAATTATATGCAGGAGTAATTTGGCATCATGAAATGAAGCATCAGCTTTTAGTAATCTAAGCTGGCTATAGATTTCATTAATCAACCAAGTTCTATATTTAATGGCGACTTGATAAGCGTTTGAATAAGTATTTTTGGTTTCAAAAATGGCTTTAAATAACAAGTAGTACAGCCCTTCTAAATCAGTATGTAAGTCATAAAGTGTTTTGAGTTTACCCGTCACGCTTGAGTTGTAGTCGTACTCGACCATTGCCGTGACTTTGTCTTGAAGCCGCTCTTTTTGTACGAGTAGGCAGATTTCGATAAACCGCGCTTTGGACTGAAAGTGATGATAAAAAGTCATTTTTGTAATTTCAGACTCTTTGATAATTCTATCAACGCCCACTAAGTGAAAGCCGTGATGGTGAAATAAATGAATTGCATGATTCACAACTTTTAAAGCACGTGTAGAAAGTACTAAAGGTGGCATATTTGTACCGTTTAAAATAATTTTTTGTTGTATATAAAAGAGATAGAAATGCCGTCACTCTTAAATTGAGCGCTAAAAACAGGCATACAAAAGCAGCACAACAAAGGTGTGCTCGCCTATCTCGGGTTTATTGTTGCTATGATTTTTGAATCGTAACGATTCTTAGGGTGCAGAAAACCTAGAGTCGATTAAACCGTTTTATAGACTGTTTAAATGGTATGGGCAGAGAGACTTTGGCAAAGGCCAATAAATGAGAAGAAATAGTACGCATTAGCGAACTCCTTTGGCTATAAAGAAGCTTCACCATATTACTGTCAAATAATGGTGGTGAAACGAGAGAAGGTTGACAGACTGATAGCCAAAAGATCAGCACACCCGAAGGTGTCCCCCTCCCGTTCCACCGCAGAGGGGGCACGCAGGGATGCCCACAAAAAAGAGAGACTTTTTCGTGTGCGTTGGCTATCCGACCTGTCAAAGTCGACTGGCAATGTAGGCCAGCAGGCAAAGGATAATCGGAGAGATTTAGGGTGTCAATGTGATATTGGCTAGAAAATGGATAAATAATTTTTTGTTTTTCATTAGATTAGATTCATTAATCTATTGAATAGAATATATTATATTTGCTTAACGCACTTTAACTTATAAATATGAATACGATCTCAGCTACTCTTTTATATAAATATATGAGTGAATGAAGGCAGGTTGACAGACCAATCATCTAGAACTGGCACGCACGAAGCGTCCCACCTCCATTCTACCGCAGAGAATAATAAGAGAGATTTTAAGTGTCAATGTAATATTGGATGGATTCTTAATAATTATTCTCTGATTTAAGTGTTAGTTATATACTGTGATACACCGATAAAATGAATAATAAAATCCATTTTATCGGCTTGCCTACAGAGGCTTTTTAAGATTCCATTTTATTTTCTAATATAGTTTGGAAACTCTTTTAAAACCGTGCTACATAATTGGCCTTTCATATCTTCACGTTTGCGTGCTTCAAATTGGTCCATACCTAATCTCATAACTTCTCTACCATACTTTTCACCTAGTTCATGTTTGGTACATTTTTCAGATTCATGAACTAATTCTTGTGAAGTATAGTGATAATTACAATCAAGTTGAGCACGGCTTAAAAAACCATGTAGTTGTACTGTTCTCTCGCAAGTTGTTCGCTGTAGATAAGTTTTAGGCTCTTGAGCAGCATAAACTGATGAACCTACCAATAAAGTGAAAGCTGTTACTAAAAAATTACGCATTATTTCCCCGATAAAATTATTAAAAGTATAAGTGGCAATGTTGCGGGTGTATTAAATAATAATTGTTTATAAGTGTCTATTAATAATAAGAAAGTTAGATAAATCCTCTTATCTTTTGAATATTTCATCACCTTATTAAAATTATGGAATTAAGTTTAATAAATGGAATTGGTCTTAATCAAATAGATGACATTAGATTTGTTTTATGTCCGTCTTTAAACATTAGTAAAGAATGTGCTCTTATTATTTTCAATAAAGCGGATTGAGAGCAACTTTGAAGTTTCCATGTTTAGACTAAAGAAACAAACCTTTGAATATAAAAAAAGCTCTTTAAGTAACAAGAGCTTTTTTATCATTTCGACAATTTTACTGATTATCGATACTTTTTATTACCACTTGGCGTAATACAGTAAGTCCCTCCACGAGGCCCAACACAATTATTTGACCCACTACAAGGACATTCGGAAGAACTATTACTAGAAGAGCTACTACTAGAACTCCCATAGCTACTTCGTCCGTGGGATAATTTACTTTTTGAAGAGTAATGATGACTACTAGATGAATAACTATGGCTACTAAATGATCTTCCTCCGCCACGACCTCCCCGTGCCTCGGCCTGAGTTAAAAATATTATCTGTAATAAAACTAATATAGATAAGAAAATAATTCTCATATTCACCCCTAAAAAATAAAAACTCATATTAATTTATGGCCAAATTTTAAACTACAGTTTAATAATTCAACTTTGGTAGATCATATAATATTTGTTTTTATGAATACAATTTAAACTAACAGATAACTTGAAGTTCTATTAGTTCATTAATTATACAAATAATTTTTTGTAATCTAATGCCACCTATAAGGAATTATTTTAAAATCCAAATATGATAATTAATGACAAATTATATTAAAATATACAATGTTTTTAATATAATTTAGTATGACTAAAGAATAATAAAAATGGAAAAATCCAAATATTTTGATCATTTGTGCAATATACGGCCCTGTCCATATAGAGATTTATATGCCTTATAAAAATTCGACTTTAGTCTGATGTTTTTATAACAGAATAAAAATAAGATGGCGGCTGGGTAGACAGTGAATAAATAATTATACCCAGAATATCTTTAATAAATCAGGAACATAACAATGACTTCGCCTTTAATGAATAATTATCTTAACTTTGCATCTGGAATTGCACATCAGCAGTATTTACCAGCTGAAGAAGGGATTGTTAAGGCATATAATGATGGTTGTACTCACTGGTATGTAGATGGAAGTCTACATGGAGAAATGGTTCCAGATTGGTCTTCTGAACGAATTGAAAATCTAAATAACTTAATAAAAAAATATAATGTTCAACCTATTTTCCATGGTAATTTTAAAGCCCCATTAGGTAGCGATGTAGATTATTTACGTGAAGCTGCTGTGGCATATGTTAAACAAGAAATTGATATTGCCGCAAAGATTGGTGCACCTTTAGTGATTCATGGCGGCGGTATTGTTGAACCTAAAAAAATTGTCCTCGCAAAACAAAAAGCTCTAGATAACTATATTTTGTCTATTAAAGAACTCGCTGAATATGCGGCTGAAAAATCAGTTGATATTTATTTAGAGAATTTATCAAACTATAAACATTATCGTCCGTTCCATTATGTCTTTACCCATATGGAAGAGTACGATTATGTTTTCAACAAAATTGATCATAAAAATGTCTATTTCTTTTTAGATGCAGGCCATGCAAATGTGGGTGAAGGTGACCCTATTGCTGTTGTAGAAAAATACCACCAAAAAATTAAGGGTATTTCTTTTAGCAATAACAATGGTGAGCAAGATCAACACTTTAGTATTGGTCGCGGTACTGTAAACTATTCTGATTTTATCGAGACTATTAATCGAAATAATTGGAAAGGTCTTGTTGCCTTTGAGGTGAGAGACAAAAGTACTTTAGATTCAGTTAAAGAATTGGCAAGCGCATAAAATTAAAAGCCTTCTGAGGAACATCAGAAGGCTTTTTAAATATAAATAATTCATTTTTAAAAGGATATATTAAGTGAGTGGTTTACTAGTTTTCATAACAATTGCCTTTCTTACATTATCAAGCCCAGGGCCTGGTGTCTTATTTACAGTGACAAATTCAATAAATTACGGTGTCCGTACCGCATTATTTGGCATTATTGGCTTAATTATTGGTATGTTTGTTATTGCAGTCATTTCGGCTAGTGGCGTTGGTTTAATTATTACTAGTAATCCCACTATTTTTACTGTTTTAAAATTTATAGGTGCATTCTATTTAATGTACCTAGGCTATAAGAACTTTGTAAAAACATCCCCTTCTCAAGACTTATTAGATACCGAGACAAGTGAAAAAACGGTTAGAAAGTCCAAATTATTTTATCAAGGTTTATTCGCTTCTCTTCTAAACCCTAAAACTATTGTTTTCTTTATTGCTCTTTTTCCACAATTTATTGATATAAAAGAAAAAATAATAAATCAATTTTTAGTATTATCTTTAACCTTTTGCCTGATCGGATTTTTAATCCATCTGGTCTATGCTAATTTTTCCTCAATCTTTAAAGAAAAAATGCTATCTGGAAATAACTTTGCCAGATTAAATAAAATCAGTGGTTGTATATTTTTTATTCTCGCTGTTTTATTAATTGTTCAATAAGTAAACTTACGTTTTTGTCTTAATATCAATTCTTTATTAGATCCGCAAAGAGCACTGTTTAGTCACCCTTACTGAAACAGTGCTCTTTGCTTCATCACAACTCCTATCCAGTAGAGTTCGATGCATAGAAATAGTGTATGGCTGTCGTCCTCAAAATGTTTACTGTATTTTCAGTTTTTTTAAATGATCTCAGCATAAAAATCACGTATATTAAAAATTAACAGAAGAATCTTCTTTGGTTTATATTTTGAACAGCACAGAATACACACTAGATCGCATAGATCGGAAAATATTATCTGCCCTTCGTGGAAATGGACGCTTAACGGTTGCGCAGCTCGCTGAAGAAGTTGGGCTTTCATCTTCACCCTGCTGGACTCGACTCAAGCGTTTAGAAAGCCTAAAAATTATTGAAGGTTATACGGTAAACGTAAACCCAAAAGCGATTGGCATTCACGAGTTATTCTTTATTGAAATTACGCTAGAACGCCACGACGACGAAATGCTAGAAAACTTTAGTGAAGCTTTGGCAGACATTCCTGAAGTAGTCGAGGCACATTTAGTTACGGGTGACTATGACTACTTGGTGAAAGTGGCCGTAAAAGATGCCGAACACTACGAACGCTTTTTACGTAAAAAGCTCTATTCGATTAAAGGTATTCGGCATACGCGTTCAACCTTTGCCTTACGACCACTTAAATCTGCCAATACTGCCGACTTAATGTTGATTGAATAATTGAGTTATATAAGCCGCTTTAGGTGCTTCATTGTTTTAATTTGATTTTATTCAATGTTACACATAAAGCCTTTTTGTCAGCTTCTTTAAGTTGAGGGTGCTGAACTGGCCACATATAGCTACAACCGTGCGGCGCCTTGTTATTATTTTTCTTGAGTTCATAGGCAATATTTTTTAGAAGCTCCGTATTTAAAGAACTAATTTTTAAACGCACTTCGCTTAAGTCCTGAGGCTTCCAATTGGTTTCAGGGCTAGACAACCAGTCCGCTCTATATCGGTATTGAATAGCTTTCGCTACATTCATTTGTGTCACTATAAACGGCTTTACTGTTTCACTGTTCAGTCCAAAAGATTCGGCCTCAGAAAGTGATTGGTCAAGTACTTTCTTTTCTTGAGTTAAGTCTTCAATCGGTAAATGCTGCTCTGCTTTATAGCCTGCGACATCTTTCATATAAGATAAGCGCTCGTTAACTAAACGCGCTGTTTGATCATATTGATATGCTTGTGCCAGTGAAGAAAAGCACATCAAAGCTGCCACTGTAGTCGCTACCTTAACCGTTTGCTGAGCATTCTTAATATTTAACATTTGAGTACCTATCGAAATTATTGTTGTGCTGTTATTCCAAAGCAGTACTCTATTTTAAGAACAATCGAAAGTAAAATCTCACGATACACTGAGCTCTTGGCTCCATGCAGAATCGGATTGGTGATAGATGTGCTGACATACTTGTTTAACAGATGAAATAAAGTGCGGGTTTTGTCCATCCCATTTTTCCACCATGCAATACGTGACATGTATACCTTTGGGCTGAAACTCTCTTGCCAACGACTGCGATAATGCTCGAATACTCGCAAACATACTTTGACTTAATACATCGTGGTGAGCCGAATGATGAGATGGCGCTCCAAGAAAAATAACTGTACCCCGCTGCTGCTTTAACATGGGTTTAAGTACTAACTGCGACACGCTCACAGCACTTAAACCTGTGGTCTGCCAACTGTGTTCAATTTCTTCTAAAGATAAAGCTTCAATATTTGGTGCAGATGAAAAATTTGGCTGAAACACGCATAACTCAATGGTATGACGATGCTCTGTTATATATTTCAGCAGATTTTTTAAATGCTTAGTTTTTATCAAGTTTAAGCGCACACTTGTCATGCCATCATTTACGAAACTTACTTGTATGTTCTGAACAGTAGAATCATGTATGACTTGATAAACATGTAATGGAGCTTGATGGTTTTTATCTAAAATTACAAAGTCATGGCCCAGTAGGTCTATATCATGACCAGCAACCACTACACAGCCCTGCTTTTTTTGAAACTTCTGAAATATTGTTTTTAGCATAAGAGTCCCTCAAAATTTTTCTTGGTATGGGCGTAAATCTAACTCATGTGTCCAGAGCTCAGGGCTTTGCAGGTAAAGCATCCAATAGTTTTCTGCTATTGCATCAAGATTAAGTCCACCCGTTCCACGTGTAAGACGTGCTAAACGACCTAGACCAAATAAAGCTTTATTAATTCTGTCACCATTTACCATTCCATCAATAATGACATGAGCAATATGAATGCCTTGTGTTTTATATATTTGAGCTAGATTTAATGCATAAGCTCGCAACGCAGATTTACCCATCGTAAAAGCAGCAAAAAAGGGTTTTCCGCGCAAAGAGGCACTCGCTCCCGTAAAAATAAGCGTACCGTGATTTTGTTCTTTAAAAATTTTTAGGCAGCTTTGAGAAACCAAATAAGCCGATAAAAATGTGGATTGCCACATATCATTAAAAAACGATAGCGGGCTGCGTAAAAAAATTGAGGGAATATTTCCCCCAACATTATGAATAACAGCAGTAATACGTTCGTTTTGACTAGTAACGGTGTCAAATAGGGCCTGAACTTGATGTATATCTTCGGCATCCAAACGAAATGCGACAGCTTCACCACCCTTTGCATGGATTTCGGCAGCGACTGCTTCAATTTTCTGGAAAGTTCGCCCAGCAACGTAAACTTTTAAGCCTTCTTTTGCAAAACGATGACAAACGGCGGCCCCAATCCCCTGTGAAGCCCCGACACCAATAACAACTGCACAATCTCGTGTTTTATCCGGTGTTGCTAATGACATAGTCGTTTCACCCTGTTTGTTTTTTATACCATAAAGCAATAAACGGACGATTCAAAATTTCTTTACTAAACTTTTTACTTGTTCGAACGACTTCACCAAGTTGAGCAACCACGGTAATGTCTGCAATCGACTGGTTATCTCCAACCAACCATTCACTTTGTGATAAAACCTGCTCAATACGGTCTAAGTGTTTAATAAACTCTGCTTCAACATCTTCAGCTTTCATTCGGCCCAAGCCCTGAAAGAAAAGCTGTGTTTTTAATTCGGCTAAAATAAAAGCTTTCACCATTGGCTTTTCATATGCTGGCCGACCAATGCTACTAATACGGATGGCTTCCTCTAAAGCCTCCGAATCATTTACCCTTAAATACACTTCATAAAAATAAAGAGACTCATCTGCCCAGTCTTCCCATAGTTCGGCAAGTGCTTTTTGATTTGGATCTGCGGGATAAAGTCGTGGTGTATCTGGATAGGCTTCATCTAAGTAACGAGCAATACGAGTACTGTCTTGTATACGTTGTCCTTTATGGTCAATAACGGGCACTTTGCCCACTTTACTTAGCAAAGGAACTTTGGCACCAAGAATGCCGTTATAGTTTACTGTATCAAATGAGATTCCCTTAAATTTCAAAGCTCTTGCAATTTTTTGACAAAATGGAGAAATTTCCCACTGGTGCAAAATAATATCCGACATTTGTTCACCTTTATTTTTAATTGCCTGTTTTACTTACTAGTTCTTTTTTAGAACTAATCAATAAATATACAGAATACCTTTTTAAGTCAAACCATTTTTGATGACCTTCAAGTTTTAAAAGCTAAGAATTATTTGATTTTTATTATTTATATTTTAGCAATTTCTAACCAATACAATTTGAATTATAAGAAGCTCTGTCATAAAAGAGCTTCCTATATAGATTTGACAATTAATAAGTCACTGTAACAACAACACTATCAGAGTAGCTACCAGGTCTACTTGCAATCGTAGTACCTTGCGGAATTTTTCCATAAACTGTAGTGGTTTGAGCATTACCTGTTCCAGTGCCAGATACTCCTCCCGTTCCCCCAACGCTATTCACTCCACCCGTAGCATCCCACACCGAACTATAAGCAGCATCTTTGTATAACTGATAGGGAATAAACTCATTATTACTATTAGCCATACGCCTGAACCCTCCGCTTATACGGTTATTGCCATCCCCTAAATAAATCGAATATGGCGTTCCAGAGTTACATGTCGTATTTACAGCACCTTGAGTCGTGTAGTCACGCTTAGTAATACCAATATCATTGATATTGCCAAAATCGACATTTGACGTTGAGTTTAATTGACAAAGCGTCGGTACCACAAAGTTCGCTGTTAGCGTTACATTTCCAGAGTCCCAGCTGAGTAAATCACCTAAACATAACACCGCTAGAAGATCCATATCCCAAAAGAGTTGAACCGTAGCGGTATAGGTTCCTTGAGGATAGGCAATTAATGATCCTGTTCGCGCTGGTACTTTCACATTTACCGAGTAACTAAGAATATTATTTGAAGCGACAGTTACCACTGGACCATACCAAACATTGGAAGTTTGGTTAGTGGTAGAGGAACCGGCTCCACCAACAGTTGCAGTGACTGTATACGGTAACGATACGCTATTATTTGTAGTGGTTGCTCCTGTAAATACTGTCTTCATACACATAAACGGAGAGATTTGAGGTATTAGTCCTCCATTCGTGCAAGTAATTGTTCCTGAAAAGTTTACAGTTGCATCACTATTAATATTTGCTGCCGTGTAAGTAAACGTATTATTGGTCGTTCCAGCTACCGTACAGGCAGCATGCGTTGGACTCAAAAACGCATAAACGAGATAAAGTAAGCAAATGCCTATAAAGTATTTTAAAGATAAGTAAATTTTTTTATAGCTCTCTATTTGAGCCTTATTCATAATATTTAATGACATATATAAGGTCCCAATTTCTTAGTTGAGTACTGATTACTGTTATAAGTGAAGTCAACTTGGCATGAACCATGATCGAGAAGATCTACTTCAAGTTTGTTTTGTTTTAATAAGTTTGGAACGAATACTTCACCATCGTAGCCCACTATTGCATCTTGCTGCCCATTAATTCGAACGCTATAACCCGGCTTTAACGGTGAGTCGTTTTTATCAACGACTTTGACTAAGCCTGAAACGACCTGATGTGCACCAAAGTCAACTAAGGTTCCTTGGCGGTAACCTACTACTGTTTTTTGATCTGTAGATTTAACATTCCAATTTAAAGGTAAATAAGATGGATCTAAATAAATATGGTTCTCTCTATAGGGCATGAGACTAGGAATGAGGAATCTTCCAGACTTATCAGTTGTTCCTAGATTTATTCCACCATTGATAATCTGGCTTTGCGGTCCGGCATTGGTAACAACAGCATAACCATCTCCGATTTCATTGGCCGCAAAGACGCGTCCTGCTGCTGCAACAAGTGATCCAGTCGCTGAAAGTGCAACTTGGTCATTGTCTCCAATTCGGTTATAACGACCTGTTAGGTACGCAGCTCGTGCGCGATAAGAACCATAGATCGATGCATTATTGTTATGTGTATCCTGATCCCGCTCAACATATCCTCCCCATCCAAATGAATCAATTTGTGGTTCCGATAGAACAAATACTTCTTGTCGATAAGTCAATCTGCCACTATCACTAGATACGCTAGAAATAGCATTCACTCTGGTAGATGGTGTATAGCGCAGGGCAAAGTAAATGCCATAGTCCTTATGGTTTTCATAGTCTTTATAAGCTGAACTATAAAAGCCCCAATTCTTGTTCAGACTTCCGCTTAAGTTAGCAGATAGCAACTTATAGGAGTTATCACTGTATTTGATCTGGTTATAGCCGACATAAATGCTATAGCCCGGATAAAAGTTATAGTTAATCCCTGCCCTAATAATCTCATCTGCCAGTGCACTGTAGCTCAAATAATTTTGTGGTTCAGAAGTAATCTGGTTTTCTTTTAAATATCGAATTTGAGACACACGGGCCAAGTCAAAATAGTTATCAAATACTTTGCGGTAACTGGTATTAAACGAAATATTCTTGCTAATACGCCCTTCTAAACCAAACAAGGCAGAATAGCCGTTCTCATCCTTATACTGGCTTGCTGCAATGTCGGCATTAATCACTCCAACACCAAAAACATTCTTGGCAAAACCTGTGCCTAGATTCGACAGGCCATCTGTTGAAGCCTCCGCACCACCACTTAAAGTGAGTGAGTTACTGTAGCCATAGCGAATCGCGCCCGAAGCAAAGGTGGCATCATCATAATCGTTTGAATACAGCCCATAGTTATAGCGTGGAACCCCAACATCGACTGAAAACTCATTTATACCTTTTGCCAAAATCTTCGATGAAAAATAGTAAGGTTTTTTGGTAATGCTTTGCTGACCTGTGGCATCGGTGGTCACCAGCGTGACTTCATTTCCTGAAATAAACGGGAGCTGCTTAATGTCAAATGGGCCTGAAGGAACAAGGCCTGAATAAATCTTTTGCTGGTTAACGTATAAGTCTAGTGTTGAAGGTAACGCCGCCGAACCAGAAAATTGTGGTAATGCCGAAGTAACAATATCACCACGCTGGGTATAGGCACTCGACCATTGCAAACCAGCCAGACGCACACTACTCCCCCAGTCAGAGCTATTGGAAATAAAGTCACCTAGGGTATATATTCTGACTTTTTCAGGGTCTACATATTGCCATTTACTTTCCAGACGTACCCACTTTTCATGGCTATAGCTCGTTTCATTACTACCGTTATATAAAATGCCTGATGAAAAGTTACCGATGGCACTATTAAAAATACCTTCAGCCGAACCAGAGAAAATACTCTCATCATTAGTTATGGTGTGATACAGGCTGTAGTTCAGGAGTGCAGCATTTAAGGGTTTCATTTTTAGCAGACTGGAGCTAGTGGTCTGTTGACCAGTTAAATCAACTGAGTAACCCATTAACATGTTTGACGGAACTTGTAAGTTCAGAGACTGCTCATTTTCTAAGTACTTAAACTGGATTCCTTTAAGTTCGTTAAGACATACCCATTGGCTATCAGGGATATGTTCATCCATTTTCACTCTTAGCGTTTTTAAGTCACCAGAACGAATATATAACTTTCCATCTTTAGATTGTTTTACGGAAAACAAATCTTCAGAAGTATTTGAATTAATAGAAATATTTAAAAATAGCTGAGTAAAATCATGTTCTTGCTGCTGTCCATTCGTCTTTTCATGCATATATTTATTATTACTTCCTATAGACTTAGGAACACTAGGAACTGCAGTATTTGTATGATCTAGTAACTGTTCAGCAAAAGAATACGTTGGAAAATACGCAACACATAAGACACCTATAATATATTTCATATAAGCCTCTTAAAGTGTAGTTTTCTTACCATTAACTGTCAGAGAAATGCTATATTTATGATTGGGCTGATATGTAAAATTATTAACTGAATAGCTTCGTGCTTGGTTTGCAAGAATGTAGCCATTCACGGTATTCACTTTAATCGGATAACTTTTATTTTCGGTGTTATCTATAAGTGTTAAGTCATTTAAAAGTGCATGTCGGTTTCCAATATTTCTAATATTTAAAAAAGCTTCCTTTTGATGAGTATCAATTTTCCAATTCAGTTGAGTAATCGCATCTTTATTGACTACAAATACAGGTAATGACGAACGAAGTAATACATTTACACCTTGAGAAGCTTTACGGCTATCAACTGGTTTTGGTAATTCGTCAATAATAATACGATAAGTTTTTTCACCAGAAATTGGTTCCGGATTAATTCGGACTACCCGTAAATTATAAGACTCGCTAGGCTTTAACTTTAAAAAAGGTGGGCTAATAGTGATTTCATCTGTAGGTGTTAATTGATCTTGTCCATTATTTTGAGTCCATTCAAATATACGTGCCTGTAAATCAGCACTTTCATTTGACTGATTATATAGACTAATTGAAGAAGCTTTTTGATGACTTAAAATTTCTACACTTACTGGTGAAAGGCGGATTGTAGCGGCGTGAATAGTGCTAGATAAAGATAAGAATAATCCCGTAATAATAAAAATATTTTTTTTCATGTTTTACTCAAATATATATCTTTTTAATATATTAGCCCTTTCAAAAGGGCTAACAGCTTTTCTAATTTATACAACTTAATAAGTTACCGTTATTGTTACCGTATCAACATAACTACCCGCACTCGGCAGTGCTGAGCCAGCAGGAAGACGACCATATACATTCACTGTTTGTACTGCACCACTACCTGTTCCGCTATAAGCGGTTGTTGCTATACCAATTGCAGTGGCACGTCCTGTATCCGAATACAGGTTATAAGGGATATATTCATTACTTGCTGCCCCACCAATCATGCGTCGTTGGGTTGATAAAACATTTTGACCACCATCAAACGACAAAGTCCATGGCACAGTATTGTTACAAAGAACTTTAATTGAAGTACCACCTGTAGTTGAGGTATCTGCATCAACATTACTAGTGAGAGAACTCAAAGTACCAAAGTCCAAAACCGCATTTGTTGTAGTACCTGTTGCAGAGGTATTAAGGACACAACTATTTGTTACTGTTGCCTTAACAGTTAATGTCCCCGTCGCTGTAGCGGCATTTGCTGCGTTCAGGGAAAATAACCCTACAGCTATTGCCGATAAATAAAAAAAAGTCTTTTTCATGGCCAAAACCTTTTAAATTAAATTGTCGAATTAATAGATATAAAAAAATTAACTCTTATTCTTACAATCATTTTTTATTTGACTGCTCTTTTAAAGCTTATTTTTTATCCTATTTTAAATATCATACATAAAAATAATTAAAATGCATAAACTTGTTATTATTTTTATTTCTATTTAATAAAATATAGTTACTTAAAGTTACTCCACAAAGATAAAAATCAACATTAACAAATCATAAGCATTTGATTTAAATTAATTTAACCATTCTATCAAAAAATTTATTGATAAAAATTTAAGTAAATGTGTCATTTCTTGTTTTCCGGTAATTAATCACAAAAAAATAGCTTTTGTATGCAATGCTTCAACTTAAAATTAAATTGATTTATTCTTTAATATATTTAAAAAATACATTTAATATAAATTAATAAAGGACATAATTTAAAGAAATATAAAATAAGGGTAAAAATAAAGGCCTCATACGAGGCCTTTATTAAGTATATTTAAATAATTAAACGCTTAACATACTATTTAAAGTTTCAGAAACGTTTTTAGATTTCACTTTAGGCTGCAATGCCTCTAAAGCTTGTTGTACTTGAGTGCGCTGAGGCTCTGCAAGTGTGTACCAACGTGACAATACCTGTAATAGGCGTGAACCTAAAATCGGGTTCTTCTCATCAAGATATTGTGCAAGATTAATAAAGTGCGCTACACCAAAGCTCCAAGTATTTTCAGGGTTATTTGACAAGCCCCCACTTACGGCGCGAATACGGTTTGGCGTCGTGAGGTCATAATCAGGATGTTGAGTGAGATATTCAATCGTCTCAACAGTGGCATTTGGATTTGCTGCCTGAATCATAAACCATTGATCTAAAGACAATGCTTCATCTTTAAAGCGGTCATAGAAATCAGCTAGGGCATCTTGAGCTTGAGGTGCATTTTGCCAAACCAATACACGTAACGCACCTAAACGTTCAGACATATTGCCTGTGTTTTGGTATTGCACATGTGCTAATTCAAATGCAGTTTGGTCGCCCTGACGAGCCATCATCATCAGCATAATATTTTTTAATGCACGTACACCCATCGCTAAAGAAAATTCTTTTTGTTGGTCTGGGTCAAGGGTAAGGTAAGTATCTTTCCAGAATGAACCTAACTCTTGTGCTAATCGATTCAGCAAGGCCTCACGTTTTACATGAACATCGGCTGGTGCATAGTTCTGATCGATACGACTACCTAAATAACCTTCACTTGGTACATCAAACAAACGTGATGCTAAAAGTGGGTCGCGGCCAACCAACTCAGGTAAAGTGCTTTGAATTGCTTGAATGTACGCATCGGCAGAATGGTCTTCTAACAAAATACGCTCAAGTAAGGTTTGAGTTGCTTGCCACTGGTTAAAACCATTCGTTTCGTGTTGAATTAAGAAAGCTAATTCTGCATCGGTATAGTCAAATACAAGATTTACAGGCGCAGAGAAATTACGGAGTAACGAAACAACTGGCTGTTCAGTCACGCCTGTAAACTCAATGGTTGCCTCGTCTTGATCAAACAAGTACACGCCATCTTTAACATCATTTACGAATAAGCTGTCACTGTGCAATGTATATTGCTCGCCTGTTTTAGCATTAAATAGCGCTAAAGCCACAGGAATCGGAACAGCTTTTAAATTTGGATATTTAGGATGAGCTTTCAGGCTTTGTTTAAAACTTAAACGGTAAGTTTGTGCTGCTGCATCGTACTCACCTTTTGCTTCAAGCTTTGGTGTACCCGGTTGGTTATACCAAGTTAAAAATGCAGATAAATCGACACCCGAACCTGCTGATAATGCAGCAACCCAGTCTTCTACAGTTACGGCTTGTCCGTCATGACGGCGAAAGTATTCGTCTGTTCCCTTACGGTATTTTTCTTTACCAAGTAAGGTCGACATCATGCGGTTAATTTCCGCACCTTTTTCATAGACTGTCGCTGTATAGAAGTTATTAATTTCTACAAAGTGGTCTGGACGTGGTGGATGCGACAAAGGACCTGCGTCTTCAGGGAATTGGTGTGATTTAAGTACAGCAACGTCATCAATACGTTGAACCGCAGCAGATTGTAAGTCTTCCGAGAAAGACTGATCGCGGAATACCGTTAAACCTTCTTTTAAACACAGTTGGAACCAGTCACGGCAAGTAATACGGTTCCCTGTCCAGTTATGGAAATATTCATGGGCAATCACCGACTGTACACGCATAATCGCTGCATCAGTCGTGTATTCTTCATCGGCAAGTACACATGAGGTATTAAAGATGTTTAAACCTTTATTTTCCATTGCACCCATGTTGAACTGGCTCACCGCAACAATCATATAGTTGTCGAGGTCATACGCACGGCCGTAGTGTTCTTCATCCCAACGCATTGAATGCTTTAAAGCTTCCATTGCGATATGGCATTTTGGAATGTCTTTCTCAATGGCATAGATTTCTAAAGCGACATCACGTCCTTCCGAAGTCGTATAGCGGTCTTTCAATACAGCTAAATCACCAATCACACAAGCGAACAAATAGCTTGGCTTTTTAGTTGGATCTTGCCAAATCGCAAAATGGCGGTTTTCACCCGCTTCACCTGTTTCAAGCAGGTTACCATTAGCAAGTAATACGGGGTATTTTTTGTCTGCTTCTACACGAGTCGTAAAGACTGAAAGTACGTCTGGACGGTCTGGATAGAAGGTAATTTTGCGGAAGCCTTCAGGCTCGTTTTGAGTTACAAACAAATCGCCAGCTTTATATAAACCTTCAAGCTGAGTATTGGTTTCCGGATGAATAATCACTTGAGTCTGTAAAATGACTTCATCTGGTGCATTAGTGATCACCAATTGTTCACTATCGAGTGAATATTGTGCAGGAGTAAGCTCTTGACCATTGAGCTGAATAGATTGCAACTCAAGATCACGGCCTAACAGCACCAAGTCTCCAGCAGTTTGACGCTTCATGACTAAAGTTGAATCAACAATTGTTTTATCGTCATAGACTTGAATATCAAGATTAATGGATTCAACCAAGAACGAAGGTTTTTGATAATCTTTTAAATAAACTGTTTGATCTGCCTGAACTGGAGGCTGTGCCGCAATATTCATCTTTATTCCTTATATACTTTTCGGAAACCGTAGTACGAATTTTATGAACTTGATCATACACATTCATACATACTGTGTTTGTTTACCTTTATAAAATTAATGGGACTTCATTTATACATTTCAAATTAGAATTTGGTTTTATTAGCACAGATTAGACCAAAATTACGATAATCGTTGTTTATATAATCAATCTATACAATAAAAATAAAACTCCTTTCGCTTTTAACATTTTTTAGGAGCTACTTACATTTTGGGCATGGTTCTTGCCTTAACTAATATACCATTATAAGTATTTCAATTAGAACAAGAGGTAGCCACTATGGAATTAAAAACTTATTTACATCGCTTAGAAAATATTAAAGCTATTCATGATCTAGACGCAGCAGGACTCGACCATCATGTGATCGCCGTGTTTTTAACTGCCGAAGGTATTTCAATGACTGCTCAGGAGGTAACCACTATCGTTAATACTTATGACGCATTAGGTAAAGTGAAATTACCAAGCAAAAAAGTACAGGCACTTATCAATGCTAAAAAACTTGGACAACATGATGAGAGCTTGCCGTGCCCTGTTTAATCTTAACTTTTAACCCCTTATGAAAACCTAAAATCAAAATAAAGATTTTAGGTTTTCTATTTTTGCACCAAACAAAAATACAATCTCAGCTATCGGCAATGCGGCTGTGTATAATAGGTCAATCATGATTGATTTAAGTGTTCGGAGCGAAATGGCCTTACAAATTCTACAGAAACAGCTAGATGAAAGTAGCCATTGCCCACTCTGCCAAGCTTCAATGTATTGGGTAGATGCCGAACAATTTGAGCAAGACATTCAGTTTCATGAATGCGGTCATTGCCAGCACCGTGTATTTAAAGACACAAAAATGACGTGCCATTGTGACCAATGCACTAAACAAAGAAAAAAGCTTTTACAGCAAACCCGCCTCCAAGAACAACGCCAGTTTAAGTCAAAAGACCAACCTCAGCGCAGTCTGGAACAACTCAGTTTTTTAAATAAACTTTTTCTGCTTAGCCTGCTCGATGATTATGCACGTGACGATGTTGCGCATGACGAATACATTCACTGGGACCAAATAAAATATCAGCCTATTACACCCAACTGGATGTTCCAAAACCATCTCATTAAACAGCTTCATAAAGATGGGATTTTAAATGCACAGGATCAATCGGATGAGCCACAGTGCTTTTATTTAAACATTCGTTTAGATGGCTATAGTGACCCAAGCTTATTTAGTGTAGCCCAGCAATTACGCCACTGGTTTTATGAAAACTTAAGTCTTGGTATTCCGTTCCGTAGTGCCGATGAAGTGAAAGATGTCTTGTTTCAGGTGCTCTATCAAGAAATTATCCAGTTTATGCAGTTCTACTGCCGAACATGGGGTATTCAAATTGCAGGTAGCTCTAACTTTCAAACTTTTTGCTATCGTTTAATGGACTCATTGGCCATTGGTCAAATTTATTATTTGATTCAAACCGCGCTTGAATATCTTTATAAGCAAAAAGCTCTACAGCCACGTAATGAAAAGTTTATTAATACTAATTTATTAAAGAAAACTTTAGAACAATATCGGGAAAGAGCTTTAGCTGAAAAGTGGGAAACTTCGATGTTGCCACGTCCGTACAATATTCCTTACAGTAAAATGAGCCACATTTTGTTTAACCGCTTTTTAGGTTATGACGAGCAAATTTTTGTACAACCTGTATGGAAAGCATGGCGAAAAATTGAACCTCGGTTAAACTTTTACTCAGTTAAACGCTGTATGCATTGTGGTTCAAATGATTTAAGTGTTGATTATGATGCAGCAGATTATGTTTCTTTGATTTGCGAAAGATGTAAGCATCAAGATCACTATTTTACCCGTTAAATGTTATCTCTGGCTTATAAGGATAATCAGATGACTTCAACATCAAACCTCATTGAACAGGTGATTGAAGCTTGGCAAAACATGCAGGCAAAAGCGCCTCTTGTACAATGCATCACCAATAGTGTTGCAGCCAACTATACAGCCAATGTATTACTGGCTTCCGGTGCCTCACCTGCCATGATTGATAATCCTTATGAAGCAGAAAGCTTTACCAAGATCTCATCAGCTTTAAGCATTAATTTGGGGACACCTACTTCAGAACAAATGCGAGCCATGCAAATCTCTGCCAAAACAGCACAGCTTAGCAATGTTCCTTGGGTACTTGATCCAGTCGGTTATGGACCAATTTTAGCTTGGCGCAGTCAAATGACAGACGAGCTTTTGCAGTTCAAGCCAAGCGTTATTCGTGGTAATGCCTCAGAAATCAGTACCCTTGCAGGCAAACAAGTTCAATCTAAAGGTGTAGATAGCACTTTAAGTAGTGATCAAGCCTATCAGCAAGCTGTTTCTCTCTTAACACATGCAAGCTGTATCGCTATTTCGGGCGAATCAGATTATATATTGTCTAATGAAATAGATGCTGTGATTCAAGTGAACGGCGGAAGTCCTTTACAACCTAAAATTACCGCAACTGGCTGTGCTTTGGGTGCATTAATTGCCGCATATAGTGCTGTGACAACACCAACCATTGCTGCTCTTTCAGCTCATGTTCATTTTGCAATTGCGGGTAAACTTGCAGCAAATCAGGCACAAACTATGGGAAGCTTTAGTAGCATCTTTATGGATTATATCCATATGTTAGATGACAACCTGATTGAACAGTATGCAGATATCAAACTTTTAAACATACAGGCATAACCTAAGTTATACCTGTATCATCCTAGCCTCATTTTAAAAGTAAGTAGATGTCTGTAACAAGATCGCACTCGTTCACTTCATGCACAAAGTTGTGATAGTGAAAGAAAACCGGATAATCCCCTGCTTCTTCTGGTTGCTCAGGTAACCAGTTTCTAAAGATGTAATAGACACTATCTTTAATCTGGTCATGGCTACCTAAATGTCTTACGGTTGCATAACGCCCAGCAGGAATTTCACCTGTCTGTACGCCGTAATGATTTTCAGGTACATCCTTTTCAATTGAACCTGCTATATCAAACCGAAATTCGTCTGCTGGTGTCTGATCAGGGTCAGCAAAAGGAATACCATAAGTTCTAGACTTGGTTACAGGCGATAAACCAGTTTCTTTACGCCAAGCAATAAAATTCGCAGCCGTTTCCAAGATTTTATCGGGACTTCCTAAATGCGATAGATAGGCAATCTTTTCAGCAGGCCGTTCAACAATATTTACATTCATTTTTAGCTCACTTTTTGGAAGTGTAAAAACAAACCTCTGGTGCCAAGATTCCCAGTCTGGTTTATCTCTAAAAGCCCGAGGAGTTTGATCGAATGAACGCTTAAATGCACGAGTAAATGCCTCGGGACTATCAAACCCTGCTTGCAAGGCAATCTCAATAATCTTGAGATCGGGTTCAAAAGCCAATTGAAAAGAGGCCCGTTTTAAACGAGAAAGTTGAATAAACTTCATCACATTTAGGCCAATATGAATGGCAAAAATACGATGAAAATGAAACTTAGATAAGGCTGCAATCTGGCTTAATATGTCAACATCTAAATCTTCATCTAAATGTCTTTGAATATAGTCGCAAACCAGTTGCAGCTTTTGTGTATATACAGCCATACATTTATGTCTGTTCATTCGATAGCACTACTTTTACATAGTGCTCATCGCTATTCTTGATCGAAATTGCGCTTTTTATAGTTATACAACTTGCTTGAAATAATCTTCTCTTGGCATGTCGACAAGCTCAACGCACAATTGAATTTCTTTATTAAACCCTTGTTGTAAATATTTTTTGTTGCTAAGCGCCGCTAATAACTGCTCACCCATAAGCTGTTTTTGTTCAGCCGTTCTTCCCGACAAAATATAGACCTTTGCATGAATATAAGCTTGATCAGCCCCTAAGCCAATAAGGAAAACATCATCTTTACGCGCACGGCTTTTAATGTCTTCTGGACTAAATAACTCTGTCTCAATCAGTGTACTATTAATTTCTTCAAGTAATTGTTTTGCGTTCAATCCAGTTAAATTTTCTGAATAATCCACTACTACGTGCGGCATAGCCACCTCAATTTATGTAATAAGTAATTAAGCCAATCAGACTTTATTCAATAAATAATAAAGCTAATCGAACCTGATCATATCCCATTCGAGGACTGGTTGCTTCAACAATTGGTCTTAGTTTGATCGAACCATCATCAGAAAAATGATCTGGATTTTGACGTTTTTTCAATTTCTTATAAATTTTACGGACTTCTTCAACCACTTCTTCACCCGGATGGGCAACCGAAATATCTAGCTTTTGTTCTTTATGAAGTCGAGCCAAGTGATTAATAATCGTTGCTGGTGTCAGACCACGTTCATGCGCAATGTCTTCAATTTCGTAGCCTTCTTCAAACAAGGCACGTGTTTCATCTAGCGTTGCCGTAGCGTAATTTTGCTTTCCACCTTTTGCGAGTTTCTTCTCATTACGAGAAATCTCAGTTTCATTCAAGGTGCCACCACAGTGACGAATAAAGGCTTTATGCTGAGCCGTTAAATCTACATCTGCAAAGTTGTCTTCGGCCTCTTTTGAAAGTTCTTGGAAACGACGATCCGCTTTTACAGCTAAACTATCTAACTCTAAAGCTTGCTCGTTAATCCCTAATAGCTTTAACCCAGTTAAAGATTTTAAGCGCGACAATGCAACATAACCCTGACCTTTTTCAAAGGTATTCATCAGGTTAATTTCAGCGGCTTCTAAAGTCATCCCTTGGCTTTTATGAATAGTAATCGCCCAAGCCAAACGAAGCGGAATTTGCTGAAAACTTGCAATGACTTTACCGGCTTCATTTTCAACTGACCACGTCTCAGGCGCAACCAACAATGTCGTGCCATCGGTTAGTTTTACTTTCGGCAATAAGCCATTTTCGTCATCTTCTTCAAAGCCGATGACTTCACCTAGACTTCCGTTGATATAACCCATATCAAAGTTGTTTTTGACAAACATAACTTTGGCATGCTTTTTAAGAGTTAGCTCTTCTGGTGCACGAACTGAAGATTTTAAAGTTTCTAGTAGTTTTTCATTACCATCTAAAACAGCATTGAATTGATGCCCTTCGTTATCAATTTCATTTAAATGCTGATAATTGATATTGTCGACATCCATATTGTGCGTATAAAGACGAGTAAAGGTCTCACCAATATCATGCGAACGCGATTGACGTAATGCGTGTAAATGATCTGATTGAATATTTTGCGCACGAATGGCATTTAAAATTTGGTTCAGAATTTCATCGTCTTGACGGTGTTGTTCTGTTAAATAACATACCCGAAATTTGGCTTCGACCCATGCATCAGACATAAAACAGAATTTGTCACGATTAGCTTCACCATTACGTCCTACAGGGGGTAACTGGAAAAAATCTCCAGCCACAATGACTTGAATACCGCCAAAAGCTTCATCACTTTCTTTAAAATATTTTAAAACCTGATTGACCAGATTAAGCTGCTTCGCATGCAACATCGAGATTTCATCGATAACGAGAACTTGCGCATTTTCAAGGTGTTCCTTGAGGTATTTACGCTCTTTCATACGTTTTAGGTCATCTTCAGTTAACTGATCTTTAATGCCGATACCCGCCCACGTATGAATGGTCATGCCGTTCATATGCGTTGCCGCAATACCTGTAGACGCCGTAATAGCTACAGGCACTTTACGTGCTTTTAGGTATTGGATGTACTGATTGAGTGTATAGGTTTTCCCTGCACCAGCCGAACCGGTTAAAAAAACATTTTCACCTGCTTTGAGCAGTTTAAGCGCAGTTTCCTGTTTCATAATCTCATATGTACATCTTCAACAGCCCATAGCTTAACGATTTTCCCGAAAAAATTAAATGAATGTGCCAAATTTTATATAAAGTCATTAAAAATCAATAATTAAATCCTAAGTAATATTTGGTAGGTTTTTGGTAGGTAGGAAAATAATCTTCACATCACAATACTAAGCCCATGGTGAGGCTCACCTGTAATAACAAACAATGGATTTATGGAAGAAGGAATCACTCCATGGCTTTTAAAAATATTGCAGATCAAACAAACGGTTTTTACATTCCTTGCGTATCACTCTTTGGACCAGGATGTGCCAAAGAAATTGGTACGAAGGCGCAAAACCTCGGCGCAAAAAAAGCATTAATTGTGACCGATGAAGGCTTATTTAAATTTGGCGTTGCAGGCCTTATCGCAAACTATTTAACCGAAGCAGGCGTTTCGAGCCATATTTTCCCGGGTGCAGAACCGAACCCAACCGATATTAATGTTCACAATGGCGTGAAAGCCTATAACGACAATAGCTGTGACTTTATTGTGTCTTTAGGTGGTGGTTCATCTCACGACTGTGCGAAAGGGATTGGTTTAGTCACTGCTGGCGGTGGTCATATTCGTGACTATGAAGGCATCGATAAAAGTAAAGTCCCGATGACGCCATTGATTGCAGTGAATACAACGGCTGGTACGGCCTCTGAAATGACTCGTTTCTGTATTATTACTAATACAGACACTCACGTAAAAATGGCAATTGTCGACTGGCGTTGTACCCCACTCATTGCCATTGATGACCCTAAACTCATGATCGCAAAACCAGCTGGTTTAACAGCGGCAACAGGTATGGACGCGTTAACTCATGCAGTTGAAGCATATGTTTCTACGGCGGCAAACCCGATTACTGATGCGTGTGCAGAAAAAGCCATAACCATGATTAGCCAATGGCTCCAACCTGCTGTCGCAAATGGTGAAAACATCGAAGCGCGTGATGCAATGAGCTATGCACAATACTTGGCTGGTATGGCATTTAACAACGCGTCATTAGGCTATGTTCATGCAATGGCGCACCAGTTAGGCGGTTTTTACAACCTACCTCACGGTGTGTGTAATGCAATCTTGTTACCGCATGTCTGCGAATTTAACTTAATTGCTTGCCCAGATCGTTACGCAAAAATCGCCGAGTTAATGGGTGTAAGAACTCACGGGTTAACAGTGATGGAAGCTGCATATGCTGCAATTGACGCCATTCGTAAACTGTCTTCATCAATTGGTATTCCATCTGGTTTAACAGAGCTAGGTGTGAAAAATGAAGACCTTGCGGTCATGGCAGATAATGCTCAGAAAGATGCATGTATGCTGACCAACCCTCGTAAAGCTAATCATGCTCAAGTTGTGGAGATTTTCAAAGCAGCTCTTTAATCCTGATGTAATGGCATGTCCCTCTAGTAAGTCAAATCCCTCCGACCGTTGACTTACTTTTTTGGGGAATACTTAGCTCCAGCGGTATTCCCTTTTTTTAGAACCTATACTCCAACCTTCTATAAACCTGATTGACAATTTGCCCATTTCATTGAAGGATACTCAGCATGTCTTAATTACAATAGCTCGATAAAAATGAATACATCTTCAGCTAATCAAACTTATGTCCCAGATATTTTAGGTGCTGGCTACGAACAGCTCACACTTAGTTTTCCTGATGATTATGAAGGGAAAGTTGTAGCTACATTAGTCCGTAAAAAAGCCGCTCAACCGACTCAAAAAGCCGTACTATATATTCATGGATTTTTAGATTATTTCTTTCAAACCGAAATGGCTGAGCAATTCAATGCACATGGTTATGACTTCTATGCACTCGATTTAAGAAAATATGGCCGCTCAAAACTGCCTCATCAAATTTTCTATAATGTGCTCGATTTAAATGAATATGATGCCGAAATTACTCAAGCATTAGAGATTATTGGTGAAGAGCAACACACTCAGGTTTTACTCGCAGGCCATTCAACTGGTGGTTTGACAGCAACGCTTTATGCTGCTCATCATCCAGATCATCCTCTTATTAAAGCGCTCTGGGCGAATAGTCCATTTTACGATTTTAATTTAAGCTTAGTCGAAAAGAAGTTTGGTATTCCTATGCTCAGTCGAGTAGGAAAATATCTACCAAAAGTTAAATTTCCAAGCCAATTAAACAAATGGTACACCACCAGTCTTCACAAACAGCTCAAAGGTGAATGGGAGTTCAATCTTGACTGGAAACCGACCTCTGCCCCTACAGTTCAGCTTAGCTTTGTACATGCGATTCATACGGCACAAAAAGAGATTCACCGTGGGGTTAAACTGAACGTTCCCGCCCTGATTATGCATTCGCACCAAACTAAAAATCCGAAAAAATGGGGAATAGATGCGACTCAAAGTGACGTAATTTTAGATGTTAAAGATATTGAGAAACATGGTAAAAAAATTAAAGGCGATGTCTCGGTTGTCTCTATTCACAATGGATTGCATGACTTAGTCCTTTCGGCCCAGCCAGTACGGAAACAAGTCTATCAACAATTGTTCCAGTGGCTGGATCAAAAAATTACTTAACTAAGCTTAGGTGAGTCAAGGTATTTCACCAGCAGTTGATGCGCAGGATGTTCACTTGGTAAGAGCTCCATAAGGCGTTCTACCGCATCAATTGCTTCAGGGAAATGAGCTAGATGCTTTAACAGTAAATCTGTTTCTTGGGTTTTAAAAATTGCATCGCTCAAGCGTGACTCAAGGCAGTCGCGCCATGCACATAAAAACGGACTTTCAGTTTTAGCCAGAAATACACCTGTGTAAAGCTGTAAAGCCGAGGCTGCATATCCTGCATCCAGTGCCTGTTCAGCTTGTAAAAAATCGGCTTCAACATGCACAAGCAGACGATATGGACGAGAACCAAGTAAGCCTCCCAAAATATCGCGTAGTTGAGACATTTCAGCTTTCAGTGTACCCATGCTGACTTTACGTTCGCCGTAGAGCGCCTGATAAAGATGCTCTAAAGTTAAGCCATGTGGACATAAGGCCAATATCGTCAAAATTTCAATTTGACGGGGCGTTAATAACAAGCTTTTGCCGTTAAATTTAACTTGCGGTGTCGAAAATGCACGAATATGTAACTGTTGACGCTGCTGCTCTAGCAAAGCGGATTGAATAATGGATGCACAACGTTCAGCAGCCAATATTCCTAAACTATTATGATTCTTCCAAGTGGTTGACAAATCAACGACACCAAGAGTTTGTTTCGAGTATGGATCGATAATCGGTGCGGCATAACACACCCAATCATGAATCGATTCCATATAATGTTCATTTGAAAAAACACAGCTTGATTGTTGAGTTTTTAAAGATAAAGCCAAGGCATTAGTGCCTACAAATTCTTCACGCCACTGACCACCCTGCACAAAATGTACACGCTCCGCAGCACTTTGCATTTGAGCACTTGGCGCAGTCCAAATAATGGTACTGCCGATATCACCGACAGCAATCACCATTGAAGATTGTTCTGCAATATGACGCAAGTCATCGGCACATTGGCTTAAAGCCAGATCTAAAGCATTCTGTGAGGCAGTTTTTTTCTCGACTAATGGAGCAGCAAAACGCTCTTTAGGAATCGCAGCAGAAGCTGATCGTTCCCAAGAACTTGCAATACTTTGGCCGAGTTTGGCAGCGTTTTGAGGAGAGAGACTATTTTGCGTGCGCAGTTGATCAATCAACGTCCGTTGCTGCAATAAATCCTTTTTTGTGAACATTTGTAAATTCCTTATATATCCACATTTCTATTCCAACCTTTCTCCAACCTTCTTCTTTATATCCTAATTATACAAAGTACGAAAGTACCTACTGACAGGGTTCTTGTTAGTCTTTAGTCCTAAAAAGCAAAGGAATATTTATATGCGCTATATCGATCCAAATCAACCAGGCTCAAAAGTTCAATTTAAATCACAATACGAAAATTTTATTGGCGGTGAATGGGTAGCACCTGTAAAAGGTGCTTATTTTGACAACGTATCTCCTGTTGACGGAAAGGCTTTTACACGTATTCCACGCTCTAGTGCCGAAGATATTGAGCTCGCTCTAGATGCAGCACACAAAGCGAAAGCAACATGGAATAAAGCCTCACCAACGGTACGCTCAAATATACTTTTAAAAATTGCTGATCGTTTAGAAGCAAATCTTGAAATGCTTGCTGTTGCAGAAACTTGGGATAACGGTAAAGCAGTCCGTGAAACTTTAGCAGCTGACCTTCCGCTTGCGATTGACCATTTCCGTTATTTCGCAGGGTGTATTCGTGCTCAAGAAGGTGGCATCTCTGAAATTGATGAAGATACCATCGCTTACCATTTCCATGAACCGTTAGGTGTTGTTGGCCAAATTATTCCATGGAACTTCCCAATTTTAATGGCAGCATGGAAGCTTGCACCAGCTTTAGCGGCAGGTAACTGTGTGGTGATTAAACCAGCTGAGCAAACTCCAGTGGGTATTTTGTTGGTGGCTGAACTCATCCAAGACATTTTACCGCCGGGTGTCCTGAATATCGTTAATGGTTTCGGTGCAGAAGTCGGCCGTCCATTAGCGACAAACCCACGTATTGCAAAAATCGCATTCACAGGTTCAACTCAAACTGGACAAATGGTGATGCAATATGCAACTGAAAATATTATTCCAGTTACGTTAGAACTTGGCGGTAAGTCACCGAACCTTTTCTTTGAAGACATCATGGATAAAGAAGATGACTTCTTAGAAAAAACGCTTGAAGGTTTTGCCATGTTTGCCTTAAACCAAGGTGAAGTATGTACTTGCCCTTCTCGTGCTTTAGTACAAGAAAGCATCGCTGATCAGTTCTTAGAAATGGCTGTCGAGCGTGTAAAACGTATTAAAACTGGTCATCCACTTGATACTGAAACGATGATTGGCGCACAAGCATCTCTACAACAACAAGAGAAAATCTTACGTTGTATTAATACTGGTCGTGAAGAAGGAGCAGAACTCTTACTTGGCGGTAGCGGCCGTAAAGAAGTAGGCGATGGTTACTATGTTGATCCGACTATTTTTAAAGGTCACAACGGCATGCAAGTTTTCCAAGAAGAAATTTTTGGACCTGTACTTGCTGTGACAACGTTCAAAGACTTTGATGATGCAATTAAAATTGCCAATGACACCATGTATGGTTTAGGTGCAGGTGTTTGGTCACGTTCAGCTCACATTTCTTATCGTGCTGGTCGTGCTATTGAGGCGGGTCGTGTCTGGACAAACTGCTACAACATCTACCCTGCACATGCTGCATTTGGTGGCTACAAGAAGTCTGGTATTGGCCGTGAAAACCATAAAATGATGCTAGATCATTATCAACAAACTAAAAACTTGCTAGTGAGTTATTCAACTAAACCAATGGGCTTCTTCTAAGTTTCGCACCAAGTTGATACCAAACTATCAACACTAGAAAGAAGTAAGATGACTAATTATATAAGAAGCCAGTAATTTAGATTGCTGGCTTCTTTATTTCCGATTGTTAAGCTTGAATTTTTATCATTTAGAATAAAAAACTCTATCTACTCTCTGAAGTGCTTAATTTAGGCATTGCTTTTGCATTGATTCATACAAACCCACTCGCAGGAGTATTGTATGAATCAACCAGAAACAGCTTCCGTCATTTCCTCAAGCACAGAAGTCTCATCAGCAGAATATTTTGCTCAGCGTCAACTCAAACAAGGTACGGTTGGTTGGTTACTCCTGATTGGTTTAGGCGTAGCTTATGTGATATCGGGTGATTTTGCTGGCTGGAACTTCGGTATTGCTCAAGGTGGTTGGGGTGGCATGTTTATTGCCACTGCACTCGCTGCGCTTATGTACTTATGTCTGTGTCTTTCTATGTCGGAAATGTCCACCATGATGCCTACAGCAGGTGGCGGTTATAGTTTTGCACGTGCTGCCTTTGGCCCTTTTGGTGGCTATTTAACGGGAACAGCCATTTTAATTGAATACGCGATTGCTCCTGCTGCGATTGCTGTATTTATTGGTGGTTATTGCGAATCTCTATTTGGCATTAATGGCTGGATGATTTATCTCGCCTGCTACGCCATTTTTATGGGCATACATCTGAAAGGTGCCGGCGAAGCCTTAAAAATTATGTTCGCAATTACACTTGTCGCAGCTGTTGCTCTAGTTGTGTTTATTGTCGCAATGATTCCACATTTTAATACACAAAACCTGTTAGATATTCCTGTTGGCACAGCAGCTGGTGCAAGTCGTTTTCTACCACATGGCTATTTAGGCATTTGGGCCGCAGTTCCCTTTGCAATCTGGTTTTTCCTTGCAGTTGAAGGTGTGCCATTAGCCGCCGAAGAAGCAAAAGATCCAGCAAAATCTCTTCCACGCGGTTTAATCGGTGCAATGCTTATATTAACGGCGTTTGCCATGCTCATTTTATTCTTGGGTGCAGGCGCAGCAGGTGCAAGTACTTTGCAAAACTCAGGTGCTCCCCTCGTCGATGCTCTAGTTAAAGTTTATGGCACCAACACTTGGCTTGCGACTTTTGTAAATTTTGTTGGGTTAGCAGGTTTAATCGCAAGTTTCTTCTCAATTATCTATGCCTATTCCCGTCAAATTTTTGCACTTTCTCGCGCTGGCTACTTACCGACTTCACTGTCTTTAACCAATAAAAATAAAGCCCCTTATCTTGCGATTATTATTCCGGGCATTATCGGGTTCTTGCTTTCACTTACCAAAGAAGGCGATTCACTGATTTTAATCGCGGTTTTTGGTGCCACCATTTCGTATGTGTTGATTCTTTTATCCCACATCAAACTACGCCTATCTAAACCCGACATGCCTCGTCCTTATAAAACTCCTGGAGGAATCGTTACTTCAAGCATTGCACTGGTTCTAGCAGTCGCTGCTGTAGTTGCTGGCTTTGTTGTTAATCCGAAAGTTTGGTTTATTGCTGCCGCTATTTATGTCGTATTTATTGCTTACTTTTTATTCTATAGCCGTTATCATTTAGTTAAAGGTACACCAGAAGAAGAATTTGCAAATATTAAAGCCGCAGAACAAGAACTATAAAAAGGATGCAACTATGAGTTATCGCAATATTATCGCCAATCAACAGTATCACTTTGCTGACCTAAAAACTTTAATGGCCAAAGCTACACCGTTACGTTCAGGCGATGAGTTAGCAGGTGTAGCGGCCAGAGATGCAACCGAACATGTTGCGGCACAAATGACTTTGGCCAATGTACCGCTTAAAACCTTTTTAAATGAAGTTGTGGTCGATTACGAAACTGATGAAATTACACGACTAATTATTGATGAACATGATCTGGCAGCCTTTGCCCCTATTTCACACTTTACAGTAGGTGATTTTCGAAACTGGTTACTTGGAGAAGAAGCCACTGCCCAAAGCTTAAAAGCATTAGCATCAGGTTTAACTCCAGAAATGGTGGCTGCTGTCAGCAAAATTATGCGCAATCAAGATTTGATTTATGTCGCCAGCAAATGTGAAGTAGTTACCCAGTTTCGCAACACGATTGGTTTAAAAGGCCATCTTTCTACCCGTTTACAACCGAACCACCCTACCGATGATGTGCTCGGTATTTCTGCCAGTATTTTAGATGGTTTAATGTATGGCAATGGTGATGCAGTGATTGGCATTAACCCCGCCACAGATAACCTTCATAATTTGTCAGAGCTACTGAAATTACTTGATCATGTCATTCAGGAATATCAAATTCCGACGCAATCTTGTGTACTTACCCATATCAGCTCAGGCATTCAGCTTGCTGAAAAAAATGTGCCAATTGATTTAATGTTTCAATCAATCGCTGGCACCCAACTGGCTAATGAAGGTTTTGGAATTTCACTCGATTTACTACAAGAAGGATATGAAGCCACACTCGCACTTAAACGCGGAACCATTGGACAAAATGTTATGTACTTTGAAACGGGTCAAGGCAGTGCCTTATCCAGCAATGCACATCACGGCGTTGACCAGCAAACATTAGAAACGCGTGCTTATGCAGTAGCTCGTAAATACAATCCGCTTTTAGTGAATACAGTCGTTGGCTTTATTGGTCCCGAATATCTTTTTAACGGTAAACAAATTATACGTGCAGGGCTAGAAGACCACTTCTGCGGCAAGTTACTTGGTGTGCCAATGGGCTGCGACATTTGTTACACCAATCATGCCGATGCCGACCAAAACGATATGGATGTTCTCCTTACTTTATTTGGTGCTGCGGGCATTAATTTTATTATGGGAATTCCGGGTTCAGATGATGTCATGCTCAACTATCAAACGACCTCATTCCATGATGCCCTCTATTTAAGACAACTCCTCGGTTTAAAGCCCGCTCCTGAGTTTTTAGCTTGGCTTGAACAGCAAGGTATTTTTAAACAGCAAAACTCTCAAATTTGTTGGGCAGACCACATGCCTGACCAATTCTCTCGTTTGCTCATGAACTAGGGAGAACGCCATGAAACTGAACCGTGATATTCAATATCCATCTTCTACTCATCAAGACCAGTGGGAAAAACTCAAACAGTTTACCGATGCCCGTATTGCTCTGGGCCGTGCAGGTTGTAGCATCCCCACACAAGCCTTACTTGAATTCCAGTTGTCGCATGCGCAAGCAAAAGATGCGGTTTATCAAGACATGGATATTTCCTATTTATCTGAACAATTACGACAAAAGCAACTTCAAAGCATTCATGTTCAAAGTAATGCCCCTAATAAGGAAATCTATCTTAAACGTCCTGATTTAGGACGTCAGCTTTCAGATCAATCAAAAAATGTCTTAATTAAGAAGTATGCAGAAGACCTTCAACAATACGATGTTTGTATTGTGGTTGGTGATGGACTCTCTGCAAGAGCGATTGAAGCGAATGCCATCCCATTCATTACAACGCTAAGTGAACAAGTTCAGCAAGAAAACTGGACTCTTGCGCCCATTGCACTGGCAACAGGTAGTCGGGTTGCTTTAGGTGATGAAGTCGCAGAAATCTTTAAAGCATCCATGCTTGTTATGCTCATCGGTGAGCGCCCTGGTTTAAGCTCTCCTGACAGTATGGGAATTTATTACACATGGAATGCATATTCAGGTTGCCTCGATGCCAAACGTAATTGTATTTCCAATGTCCGTTCAGCAGGCTTAAGTATTCCAGTTGCAGTGCAACGTTTAATCGCTTTAATGAAAAAATCAAAACAACTTGGCTTTTCAGGCGTTAATTTAAAAGATGAACATCAACTCTCAAATATAGACTGTGCAGAGGTACCTAAACTTTTATTTTAATAGGCAAGTTATGCATAGCTATGGTCATAAACAGAAGATGCTTATGCATAACAATATTATCTTAACGAAAAATATCAATTTTCAGGTATTGACGATTTATATGGATATTTTCTTCTTTATATTTATCGCTATACTCCACCTATTGATCTTCTATGAATCATTTGTATGAGCACAACAAACGCCTTCCCTAAAACTATTTATGCCATTCAGCATCTTGCTTTCGAAGACTTAGGTTCATTAGAAGATGTCTTTTATCAGCTTGGCTTTCGCGTCCGTTATTTTGAAGCGGGTGTTGATGATTTAACAGCTGCTTTTGCACACGATGGATTAACTATTATTTTAGGTGGCCCAATCGGAGTTTATGAAACTGAAGATTATCCATTTTTAAAAGATGAAATTGCTTTACTTAAACAACGTTTAGCAACGGATAAGCCTACACTTGGTATTTGTTTGGGTGCACAGTTAATTGCTCATGCACTTGGTGCTAAAGTATATGCAGGTCATCAAAAAGAAATCGGTTGGAGTCCACTCAGCTTAAGTTTACGTCCTAATCAGGTATTATCTCCTTTGCTTAATAATGTTCATGTTTTACATTGGCATGGTGATACTTTCGATCTTCCTGAAAATGCTGCCCTTTTGGCTAGCTCAGATATTTATACCAATCAAGCGTTTGAAGTCGGTAATAATATTCTTGCTTTACAGTTTCACATCGAAACGACTCAAGAAAATTTTGAAAAATGGCTCATTGGTCATACATGTGAACTTCGCCATGCCGGAATTTCAATTCCTAAATTGCGCGAGCAAAATATTGAATATGCATCTGCACTTGAACAAGCTGCATTTGAAGTAATTCAAAAATTCTTGAAAAGAATTGGTTATAGTGCATAAATGAACAGTTTTTAATCTGCATCGAATATAGCTTTTTATCTCCTCGCATTGTTTGATTATTTTTTAAACAAAAAAGCTTTATATTTTATTTTTAGAAACATTTCAGAAAAATTTCAGTGTATTATTAATTTGTAACATAAAATATACGCTGATTTACTATGGATATCTGGAAGTTTATTAAAAGCTTTAATACGGTCAATACTTATTTAATGCTTTCAAGTATGCTTCTCATACTATTAGTTCTTTATTTTTATGTGATTAATCCTACCTAAGCTCTTTTGCCAAGGAAGTGGAATCATAAAGAAAAAGAATATTATGAGAAGACCTCCGAATAAAAAGCCCAACCTTACAGTTGGGCTTTTTTGATATCTGCTGTGTACTCACAACATGTTGCTCGTCTTGCAAAAAAGTAAGAGATAATCAATCTCTGCTCTCTACTCACAACATGTTGCTCGTCTTGCGAAAAAGTAAGAGATAAGCAATCTCTGCTCTCTACTCACAACATGTTGCTCGTCTTGCGAAAAAGTAAGAGATAATCAATCTCTGCTCTCTACTCACAACATGTTGTTCGTCTTGCGAAAAAGTAAGAGATAAGCAATCTCTGCTCTCTACTCACAACATGTTGCTCGTCTTGCGAAAAAGTAAGAGATAAGCAATCTCTTACTTTTTCTCAGGTTTGAAGCTGTCTTTCAAATCAAGAACACGGTTGAACACTGGTTTTTCAGGAGTATGATCGTGTTGATCTGCAACAAAATAACCTTCACGTTCAAATTGGAAACGGTCTTCAGGACTCGCTTGAGCTAAAGCAGGTTCAATCACAGCCTGAACAACTTTTAAAGAATCTGGATTTAAATTTGCTAAAAAGTCATCATCTGCATCAGGTGCTGCTTCAGTAAACAAACGATCGTAAATACGTACTTCAGCAGGAATACCTTTAGTAGCAGATACCCAGTGAATTACGCCTTTTACTTTACGACCTTCCGGATTTTTACCTAAAGTTTCAGGGTCAATTGAACATTTCAGCTCAATCACTTCACCATTAGCATCCTTAATGACTTCATCACATTTAATCACATAGGCATGGCGTAAACGCACTTCACCATCAGGAATTAAACGTTTAAAGCCTTTTGGTGGCACTTCTTCAAAATCTTTACGGTCAATATAGATTTCTTTAGTCAATGGAATAACACGTTCACCCATATCAACATTTGGATGACGAGCATGCGTAAGATCTAAATCTTCTGGTAAGTTTGTAAGTGTTACTTTTAAAGGATCTAACACCGCCATACCACGCGCTGCAGTATTCTCCAAAGATTGGCGAATACAGAACTCAAGCATTGCAACATCAACAATACCGTCAGTTTTAGATACACCTACACGTTTACAGAAATCACGTAAGCCTTCTGGTGTAAAACCACGACGGCGCATACCAACAACCGTTGGCATACGTGGGTCATCCCAACCATTTACATAACCACCTTCAACCAACTTACGCAATTTACGTTTAGAAGTAATGGTGTAGTCTACGTTTAAACGAGAAGATTCATATTGGTGTGGAACGGCTTTAGATTTAACCTTTTCAACAATCCAATCATAAAACGGACGGTGATCTTGGAATTCCAATGTGCAAAGTGAGTGAGTGATTCCTTCAATTGCATCAGACAATGGATGAGCATAGTCATACATTGGGTAGATTTTCCATTTATCACCAGTTTGGTGGTGCTCTGAATGCAAGACACGATACAAAATTGGATCACGCATATGCACGTTCGGGCTTGCCATATCAATTTTGGCACGTAGAACTGCTTCACCTTCTTTCAGTTCGCCATTACGCATTTGTTCAAAGCGAGCAAGGTTCTCTTCTACAGAAGCATCGCGATATGGCGAGTTTTTCCCTGGTTCAACAAAACTACCGCGGTTTAACTTGATTTCTTCTGGAGATTGTAAATCAACATAAGCATCGCCTTGCTCAATGAGTTGAACAGCCCATGCATATAATTGATCAAAATAACCAGAAGCATAGCGTGGTTCGCCATTCCAGTTAAAACCAAGCCATTTCACGTCATTAGCAATACCATCAACATATTCTTGTTCTTCTGCATCTGGGTTCGTATCGTCAAAACGTAAATTACAAAGACCATCAAACTCTTCAGCCACACCAAAGTTTAGACAGATTGCTTTTACGTGACCAATATGTAAATAACCATTTGGTTCTGGCGGAAAACGCGTTACGATTTGTTTTGCACGTCCGGCAGCCAAATCATCAGTAATGACTTGGCGAACAAAATCTAATCCAGCCTGTTGTTCTTGCTGCGCAGAATCGACAGAGGCATGAGTATTCGGTGTCGGGTTGTTTGGCAGGTTCGAGACAACATCATTAGGCTTCATAGTGTATCAATCACTTCTTTGTAGATAAAATTTCGAAAAAATAAACGCTATCTTCATTTTTCACAAAGATTTTAACGTTTTTTACTTGCCTTGTAGTTTACAGTTTGCTTATGCTTCTCTCAACCAAAAAACCCATGGTCATAAGCCCATGTTTAGGAGATTAATGTAATGAGTTTTCCTCAAGTCGAATTAAACACCAATAAAGGTCGTATTGTTCTTGAACTAAATACTGAAAAAGCACCAAAAACAGTAGCAAACTTTTTAGAATACGTACGTGACGGTTTTTATGACGGCGTTATTTTCCACCGTGTCATTGATGGTTTCATGATCCAAGGCGGCGGGATGGATGAAAACTTCAAAGAAAAAGCAACTCGCGATGCGATTGAAAACGAAGCTGACAACGGTTTAAGCAACGATGTTGGTACGATTGCTATGGCACGTACTCAAGCTCCTCACTCTGCTTCTGCGCAATTCTTCATCAATGTAAAAAACAACTCTTTCTTGAACCATACTTCAAAAACTGCTCAAGGTTGGGGTTACGCTGTATTTGGTAAAGTTGTTGAAGGTATGGACGTTGTAGAAGCAATCAAAGGCGTACGTACAGGTAACCGTGGTTATCACGCTGACGTTCCTTTAGAAAACGTTGTTATCGAATCTGCTAAAATTATTTCTGAATAATTTCAGGATAAAGCTGTGACCTATCTGTTTATTTCAGATTTACATTTGTCACCTGAACACCCTCGACTCGTTCGAGGGTTTTTAGATTTGTTGGTACATTATCAACATAAACAAACACAGCTTTATATTTTAGGTGACTGGTTTAATGCTTGGATTGGCGATGATTACTCAGCACCATGGCTCGATGAAATTGTTGAAGCCTTAAAGGCGTTTAATCAAAAAGGGAATCGAGTTTACTTCCAAGTGGGTAACCGCGACTTTGCTTTAAATCAGATTTTTCTCAATAAGTTTAATGGTGTATTACTTCCTGATATCTATTATCTTAATATCGCAGGTCACCAATATCGCCTAGAACATGGCGATGCGTTATGCACAGATGATATTTCCTACCAAAGATTTAGAAAAATTATTCGAAACCCTCTTTTAGTCGCTTTTTTACGACGAACACCTCTAAGTTTCCGTACGAAACTTGTCAATGGTTTCCGCAAAAGAAGTCATTCGGACAAACAACAAAAAAGTTATGAGATTATGGATGTCAATAAGCAGGCTGTTCTCTCTGCCATAAAAGATGTCGACATACTTATTCATGGCCATACTCACCGTCCAGCTATTCATGAAATACAGAACAAACAACGGATTGTACTAGGTGACTGGAAAGAAGATCATGCACAAATTTTGGAAATTGATCCCTCTTCACATTTGCAGCAAATCAAACTAACTGATTGGCATTATTAATTAATAATCAATTATTTTTCAAATGTATAGCTTGTTTATTTAAATCAAAATCCCAGATCATACATAGACAGGTAAGGAATACAAATTTCCAGTTTATATGTCCATATTTTTGATATTCGATGTATAAAATTAAAAGACACAATACAAATGCAAAAATTAGAAAGGCTTTAACAATTCTAATTTCTCGCAGCTTACTCTTTGCATCTTTTGGCATTAAATCAAAC
>NZ_JBIUCP010000026.1:0-54858 GCF_044538765.1 Acinetobacter sp. ABJ-A23_2 | reverse complement strand
ATATTAATTAGATTGAATAAATAGTTGATTGGTATTTAACCTTAGAGGTGTGGCTATGGTTTTGCTTAATAAATCGACGAACTGGCCTTATCTTATTTTTTTAATTAAATTTGTTGTTTGAAATTTTGATTAAATTAAAATTTTATGTTTATTTTTAAATCAGGAAATTTTCTTAATATTTTAGTTTTTATTAAATGGGTAATGTCATATTAAGAGCTTTTAAATATAAGATGATGAGCTTGTCTTTTTAGTTGCTTAAGAAGGTTTGGGTTTTTATTGACCATACTATTCTAATTCTACAAGGCAGTAATATAGGAGGGCGGATATTGAGTGTTAGTGCAAATCCTCACTTCCTGTGTAAGAGTCAGTACAGAAATATGAATTTTTATCTTAAATAAGTGTCTCAATAAATATGATGTAATGACTAAGCTATGCCGTTTTCCTTGATAAACAGATGAGCCAAGGAAAGTTTACGCGTGCACACACGTTTTTTTATGGAAAAGCTGAATTGAAGAAAAGGGGGGAATAGGACGCATTTTGCTTAAAAGATCAGCATTAATAAAAGCTTTTGTCACATTTTTTCAGTATATTGCTATTAATTTCTTTATTTATAAATTCTAAGTTTGTATGGAACAGGACCAAGCACGCATACCTAAATATATTCCTATTCGCGATGCAATTGCCCACGATATTGAATCTGGCGTATTAGAAGCCCACGCAAAACTTCCATCAGAAAGAGTGCTTTCTGAACAATTTCAAACCACTCGTGTGGCTGCACGTGAAGCTTTGCTGGCTCTGGAAACTGATGGCTTGATTTATCGACTAGATCGCCGTGGTTGGTATGTTCGTTCTCCTCGTATTATTTATCACCCACAATCGACTAAAAACTTTAATCAGTTCGTGATTGAACAAGGCTATGAACCTTCTACAGAAGTGATTTCGAGTGAACTTACTCAAGCTACTTCTTGGGATGCCAAGCATTTAAAAGTTGAAAAAGGGCATCCGATTTATTCGGTTTGGCGACGTCGTTGTATTAATGGACGACCTGTTTTGGTTGAGCATTTACGGGTGAATGCCGAACTTTTTCCTGAGTTTTTAACTCATGATCTCAAGCAATCGATTACTTTACTGATGGCAAATCAATATAACTGCCATATCACCAGAGCTGACATTAACCTCTATCCAACGGCCTTATCGGAACAGCAGGCTAAAGCACTGCATGTCAATGTGGGAGCACTGGGTTTATATATTTGCCGTAGCAACAGAAATGAAGAGGGCGTGATTACCGATGTTGACCAAGAATATTGGCTACATGATGTTTTAGATTTACATTTCGAAGCGCGAGCATAAAAATACAATCTGGTTTAAACCAGATTAATTAAACTGTCATATAAACCTGTTGAAATACGATCATCAAATAATTGCATTCGATGGTTTGCAGATGAAACAGTATGTTCAACAGACAATTAAACTCGGTACTGCATCAGTTTTAGGTGTAGTAGTTGCTATTCAAATGGGATGTTCATCAGCAACATCAAAACAATCAGAAGAAATTACAGTCTATACGGCAGTGGAAGCCGACCAACTTAAGCAATACCAAGAAGAATTACACAAAGCCTATCCTGAACTCAAAGTAAAATGGGTACGTGATTCAACTGGTGTAATCACCGCTAAACTTTTGGCAGAGCAGAAAAACCCACAAGCGGATGTGGTTTTTGGTGTGGCTTTAACCAGTTTGCTGGTCATGGAAAAAAAAGACATGCTCGAGCCTTTTAAACCTGAAGGCGTGCAAAATCTAAAATCGGAATTTGTAAGTCAAAAATCTATACCAACGTGGACGGGTATGGATGCATGGGAATCTGCAATCTGTGTCAATAAAGTCGAATTAGAAAAACGTAAGTTACCGATTCCAAAAACTTGGAAAGATTTAACCAACCCAATTTATAAAAACCTGATTGTGATGCCAAATCCGGCTTCGAGTGGCACAGGCTATTTGGATGTCACGGCTTGGATGCAAATTTGGGGTGAAAAGCAGGCATGGGATTATATGCAGGCTTTAGATAAAAACATTTCACAATATCCTCACTCGGGTTCAAAACCTTGCAAGATGGCAGCACAGGGCGAAATCCCAATTGGTGTTTCTTTCGGCTATCCGGCATTTAAATTAAAAGCAGAAGGTGCACCTTTAGAAGTGGTTTATCCAACTGAAGGTTTAGGCTGGGAAATGGAAGCCTCAGCAATTGTGAAAGAAACCAAGAAATTAAGCAGCGCACAGAAATTTATAAACTGGTCGGTAAGCAAAGCGGCAAACGAAGCCTATGCCCATAACTTTTCAATGGTGGCCTATAAAGGCATTGAAAATACCACCATGGACTTCCCAAAAAACCTTCCTCAAATGCTCGTGAAAAATGATTTTTATTGGGCGGCCGAGCAGCGTGAACGTATTTTGGCTGAATGGTCAAAGCGTTTTGAAAAGTGATCTTTTGGATAAGGGCCTCATTATGCAAATACCTTCGTCATTGCAGTCATCGCTGCTAGGTCAAAATCCAAAAGGTGAGTTAGCAGGGCATTTATTGTCGACCTTAACGACCTATAAATATCCTGAACATGGCCCCTCAGTTTTAGAAGTGATGGATATTCAAAAAAAGTTCCAACACTTTCAGGCCCTAGCGCATATTAATTTAGACCTGAAAGCGGGCGAGTTCGTGAGCTTTTTGGGACCTTCTGGATGCGGTAAAACCACATTGCTACGCATAATTGCGGGTCTAGAAAAACCTGATTATGGAAAGGTTATAAAAAAGGGCGCAGACATTACGTTGCTCAGTGCTGAAAAGCGTCACTGCGGCATTGTGTTTCAGAACTATGCGTTATTTCCAAACTTAAATGTAGAAGAAAATATTGCTTTTGGCTTGGACAAAAAAAGATGGGATAAATCACAGCGTAGCCAACGGATTCAACAGTTATTAGAACTGATTGAATTACCCGATATTGCTAAAAAATATCCAAACCAATTGTCGGGTGGGCAGCAGCAACGTGTTGCGCTTGCTCGGGCAATTGCACCGGAGCCTGATATTTTACTGTTGGATGAACCATTGTCTGCACTTGATGCTCAGGTACGTCTAAACCTAAGACAAAAGATCCGTTCGATTCAAACGCAGCTTAATTTGCCAACCATTATGGTTACGCACGATCAAGAAGAAGCATTAAGCATTTCTGACCGTGTTGTGGTGATGAATCATGGCGTCATTGAGCAAATTGATACACCGCACAATATTTACTACAAGCCACAAACCCAATTCGTTGCCAAGTTTATTGGCACCATGAATTTTTTAAAAGCCACTTGCGCTGTACCGAATCAGCTCGAGGTTTTAGGTTTTATTCCTCTAAATTTGGAGCAACAAAAACTTAAAGCAGGGGAAAATTACAGCATTGGTTTTAGACCCGAAGCTGTCGAGTTGGTTGATGATTTTGGTAGTGATAAAGATTCGTTGTATTTGCCAGTTAAAGTATTAAGCACTGAATTTTTAGGTGCCAAGCGTCGTTTATTTTGCGCTATTCATATCGATGGAATTGAGCAGGAAAAACACCTTTTGCAAATTGAAATTGAAAATACCAAGTTCAAAACTTTGCAAGAACTGATGTTTATAAAAGTGCCTAATCAGCTCATTCATGTCTTTGACGAACAAGGGTACGCACTATGTTAAATGAAGCTGCTTCAGCGGTTTTAAAAACACAGCCGCGTCGAAAAACTGAATATTCATTAAGATCAAATGTTGCTTTGGCAGCCGTTGCAATTGCTTTGACTTTAGCGATTATTGCTCCTTTAATGATGCTGTTTGAAACAGCTTTTTTTGATGAAAATCAAAAATTTGTTGGCCTTGAAAATTTTTATAACTATTTTGCAAGTCCAGCTTTACTCAGTTCTGTATTTAACTCGGTGTGGGTTGCTTGTGCTGCTACTGTCATTACAGTATTTCTTGCCAGTATTTATGCTTTTGCCCTCACCAAAGTGAATATAAAAGGCAAAGGCTTCTTTAAACTGGTGGCTTTTTTACCCATTTTAGCGCCGTCACTTTTGCCTTCTTTGGCATTGGTTTATTTGTTTGGTAAGCAAGGTGTGTTTAAACCTTTGCTGGGCGATATTCAAATTTATGGTCCAATCGGTATTTTAATCAGTTACTGCTTTTGGCTATTTCCAGCAATTTTAATGTTAATGATGGTGTCTTTTCGCAGTGTCGATCAGCGTTTAATTGAGGCATCTTTGTCACTGGGTAAAAATATCTGGAAGACGCATTATCACGTCACACTACCTGCAATTCGTTATGGACTCATCAGCGCAAGTCTGGTGGCTTTTATTTATGTGTTGACCGATTTCGGAATTCCGAAAGTCATTGGCGGTTCATTTAACATGATGGCGCTTGATGTCTATAAACAGATTATTGGTCAGCAAAACATGAGCATGGGTGCGGTGATTTCTATCTTGTTATTGCTACCAGCAGTGTTTGTATTTATTTTTGATCGAATACAAAGCAAGCGGCATGCACGGTTTCAAGCCTTTCAGGCTAAACCTTATGTTTCAGCATCGAATAAAAAACTTGAAGTTGTTCTGAGCCTATTTTGTGGGTTGGTTTCAGGGGCAATTTTACTGATTATCTTTACGGCTGTGCTCGCATCTTTTATTCAGTCTTGGCCTTATGATTTGTCTTTGACCCTAGCACATTACAGTTTTGAATATGTCGATGGTGGCGGTTGGGCAGCGTACTTTAACTCGATTCGCATGGCACTCTTTAGTACTGTTTTTGGAACAGCACTGATTTTTATAGTGGCACTATTAACCGAACGTTTTAAGGCACATCAATTCATTAAAAACTATGTGCAAGCTTTGGTTTTATTACCACTTGCTGTGCCGGGGTTGGTGCTAGGTATTGCTTATATTTTGTTTTTTAACCTGCAAAGTAATCCGTTAAATGTGCTGTATGGAACCATGACCATTTTGGTGATTTCAACCATTGTACATTATTACACCGTGCCACACCTCACTTTAACCAATGCGATTAAACAAATTCCGCTACAGCTCGACCAAGCAGCAGAAACTTTAGGTACATCGAAGTGGAAAACCTTTTGGAAAGTGTATTTGCCTATGTGTTTTCCAGCGCTATGCGATGTATCGGTCTATATTTTTGTGAATGCCATGACCACTGTATCGGCTGCCATTTTCCTCTATTCACCAGACACCAGTTTAGCTGCGGTAGCTGTTTTAAATATGGATGATGCGGGAGACACGGTTGCTGCTGTTGCGATGAGCATTTTGATTTTAACCACCTCATGTGTTGTAAAACTCATTCATTGGTTATTTACCAGAAAAATTATGGCAAGAAGTCAGCAATGGCGTGAAAGCGCTCACTAAGTTTTAGCTAAACAATTTTTATTTAACCGATTGAAACGAAATGCTTTGTTCAACAAGGCAAGGGTTTGTTCATCCTAAATTTCGCAAATTGGAAGTCTTATGAATAACGCACAGTTTGATTTAATTGTTGTCGGAGCCGGTATTTTAGGTTTGTCCGCTGCAATACAGGCACAAGAACAAGGCTTGAAAGTTTGCATCTTCGAGAAAAATGCCAAACCTGTAGGGGCTACTCGCCGTAATTTTGGCATGGTCGGAACTTCGACCTTAACCCATCCAGAGCAACAGTGGCGAAAGTACGCGCTTGAAACGCGTTCTTTTTATCAGCGTATTCAAACTGAAACCGATATTTCGTTTGCTCAACGCCAAGGTGTCTATCTGGCAAACACGGCACTTGAATGGCAGGTTTTAAATGAGTTTGCCGAACGTGCAAATAATTACCAAATTCCAGTTCATTTGTTTAGCCATGAGGAATTGGTCACCCAATTTTCTTATTTAAATCCTTCGCAGCAGTTTCAAGGCGGTTTGGTTTTTGAAGAAGATTATTCGGTCGAACCGCATGTGATTGGGCAGCGACTATTGGCATATGCCGAAAGAAACGGTGTAGAGATTTATACCAATGCCTGTGTTGTTCAAACCCAATATCAGCAGGAAAGTTGTCAGGTTCGTTTGGCAAGTGGCGAGGCATATCGGGCAAATAAAGTTTTGATCTGTCACGGCGAAGTCATCGATGTTTTATATCCAGATATCTTACAAAGCTTAAATCTGAAACGTTGTGGCTTACAAATGGCCCTGACTCAACGGTTTCACCAAAAACTAAATGCTTCTCTTTATTCAGGCTTATCTATTTCACGCTATCCAGCTTTTGAAATTTGCCCAAGTCATGCCGAGTTAGTTAAAGCATCGCAGCAGGGTTTCATTAAAGAATTCGGTATTCATATTCTGATTAAACAAAACGAATTTGGCCAACTGATCATAGGGGATAGCCACGAATACCATTCAATTAATGAAGCGCCTCAGTTCGAGCAGCGTGAAGAGATTAATGAGTTTATTCAAACGTACTGCCACGAAAAACTAGGGCTGACTTTACCTCCAATTCAAAAACGCTGGAATGGTTATTACCTGACCCATGAACATGAGTTGGCCTGTTTCACTGAAGCTGAAAAAAATATCTTTCTGGTGAGTGCAATAGCTGGCAAAGGCATGACTACAGGGGCTGGCTTTATGAAAGAAATATTAGAACAAAATATTTACTAGTTTGTCATCTGGTTTAAACCAGATTGATGTATATTGAAATGAACGCGAAAGAAATGAGTAACATTATGAACATGCAACCCCAACTCGATATGGATTTAGAGAACAAGTATTTGCTTCTTACTCCAGGACCATTATCAACATCGGTAACAGTACGCCGTGCAATGCAAAAAGATTGGTGTACTTGGGACCAAGAATACAACTCGCTGGTACAAGATATTCGCTCTCGTCTAGTCAACTTAGCAACCAGCCAACCTGAAAAATATACGGCTGTGTTAATGCAAGGCAGTGGAAGTTTTGCTGTGGAGTCTGTACTTGGTTCAGCTATTCCGCGTGATGGCAAAATCTTGATCATTAATAACGGCGCATATGGTGCACGTATGGTGCAAATGGCGCGTTGCTTAAATATTGAAGTTGTAGAGCTGAACTATTTAGAAACTCAAACACCAGATTTACAAGAGATTGAGCGCGTTTTAGAAGATAAAACCATTAGCCATGTTGCTTGTGTGCACTGTGAAACCACCACTGGTATTTTAAATCCGATTCAAGACATTGGCCGTTTAGTTAAAGCAGCAGGAAAAATCTGGATTGTGGATGCCATGAGTTCATTTGGTGGAGTACCTATGGATATGGCTGAGCTTGAAATTGATTTTCTAATTTCAAGTGCAAATAAATGTATTCAAGGTGTTCCGGGCTTTGGCTTTATTTTGGCAAAGCGTGATTGCCTAGAAGCATGTAAAGGCTTGGCACGTTCGGTCAGTCTCGATTTGTATGACCAGTGGAATACGATGGAGCAGCATAACGGTAAATGGCGTTTTACCTCGCCAACCCATGTGGTACGTGCATTTTATCAAGCATTACTTGAGCTTGAGACAGAAGGCGGTGTTGCTGCACGTTATCAACGTTATTTACAAAACCAACAAACCTTATCTAAAGGTATGCAACAACTTGGCTTTGAATTGGTGCTCGGTGAAGAGTGCCCACAATCACCCATCATTACCACTTTTCTTTACCCAACAGCCGAGAAATTTAGCTTTCAGTCATTCTATGAAACGCTAAAAAAATCAGGCTATGTAATTTATCCGGGCAAAGTCACAGATCTCAACTGCTTCCGTATAGGCAATATTGGCGAAGTTTATATTCAAGATATTGAAGGGCTTCTTGCTGCAATTGCGAGCTACTGCGAAAACCACCTAAACCAAGCTGTAACAGCATAATTTTTTAAATCATTTGCATTAAAGGGAATACACCATGACGACCAACAATACACAAATTCAGGCTGTGGTTTTTGACTGGGCTGGTACAACTGTAGATTTTGGCTCACGCGCACCAATTTTAGCTTTTATGGCTTTATTTAAAGACAATAAAGTTGAAATTACGGTTGAAGAAGCGCGTGCGCCCATGGGATTGGAGAAACGTGATCATATTGCAGCAGTTTTAAAAATGCCGCGTGTAGCAGCGGCATGGCAGGAAGTATATGGGAAACCTGCAACTGAAGCAGATATTGACCGTTTATATAAAGACTTTATTCCATATCAATTAAATTCTATTCCGAAATGTTCTGCTTTAATTCCGGGTGCATTAGAAACGTTTGAAAATATTAAAAAGCGTGGTGCAAAAATTGGCAGTAACACGGGCTATGCATCCATGATGATTGGTCGTTTAGTTAAAGATGCTGCTGATCAGGGTTACCGACCGGACTGTATCGTTACTGCCAGCGACGTGAAATATGGCCGTCCATATCCTGAAATGCTATGGAAAAACTTAATTCAACTCGATGTATCTGACATCAAAACAGTTGTAAAAGTGGATGATACCGTGGTGGGTATTGACGAAGGTTTAAATGCCGGATGCTGGACAGTAGGACTTGCGATTAGTGGTAACGAAGTCGGTTTAAGCTATGAAGAGTGGATTGCGCTATCGGCAGATGAACAAATTGTGCTAAAAAATAAGGCCTATCAAAAAATGAATGCATCGGGCGCTCATTATGTGATTGATAGTGTCGCTGACTTACCGAATGTACTCGATGATATTGAACGCCGTTTGGGGCAAGGGGAACGACCTTAAACAAATGTTTCGGTCTATAAATTTTTAAGCTTAGCTCCCTTGGGAGCTAAGCTTACCTAAAAAATTAAAATGAAGAGTAATAAACTCTACATATGTGGAAATAATGAATAACTTTGAGGAGTAAATTCCTTATTTCCGGCTAACGATCCAAACCATGTGTTTAGTTCGTTAGACCATCAATCCTATAGTCATAGGACCTATAGGATTTTTTGTGATGGATCTTTTACGACTTTTGAGGGTCGTATATTTTTTCTTTAATGAATAGGGCTGGTATCACACCACAAATCAGGTAGGCAGCACCCATCACGACAAAACCTAAACCAATTGAGCCGCCAGAGGCTAAGAAACCAATCGTTGCAGGAGCCAAAGCAGCACCTAAACGTCCAACGTTATAAGCACCACCAATGGCTGTACCGCGGATTGCTGTTGCAAAGCTTTCGGTCATGTAGGTTGCATTTACGCCATAAGGGATGCCGTAGAGGAAACCAAAAGTGACTAGTAAATATAGAATGTTGCTTGGTGAGTTATAAAAAACAATTAGAGGTAGGAAAATAGCAGTACCGATTGCGCCAAAAGCATAGGTAAAACGACGTCCTAATTTATCTGCCATCATGCCCGCAAGGACTTTACCTAAAATCATGGCGGTATATGTACCTACCATATAGGCAGTCATTTCCTTAAATTTCATACCCAGTTCGCTTTCTAGATATGAAGGCATCCAGTTATTTACGCCATAGTAACCAAACTGTAAAAAGCCAGCGGTTAACGCCCATAAGATAAACATATTGCGGTTTCGTTTATCTTGGAAAATGAGTTTAAATGCCGAAGTTTTCGATGCGTTTTGAGTCACAACAGGTTGTTGTAGTCGAGACTTTTGCCATGCTTCTGGTTCTGGTACAAGAATATGCATGAGAACAGCAATAATGACGGGAATAATCGCAACATAAAACAGCATGCGCCAGCCATGATCAGGAATAATCCAACCTGCAAGCAAAGTCGCAACAATATATCCTACGGTCCAGCCAGCTTGTAGCGTGCCGAGTACCGTGGTTCGGAAACGTGTTGGTACATATTCGGCCATGAGGGTATTACAGGCAATATAAAGTGAACCCAAACCAAGCGATGCAAAAAATCTTAAAATACCAAACTGCAGAAAGCTCTGGGTAAAACCTAAACCACAGGTGAGGAGTGAGAAAATTAAAATAGAAATAACAACAATGCGCACGCGACCAAATTTATCGCACGCCCATCCCCCAAAAATTCCACCAACAGCCATACCTGCTAATGTAAAACTGCCGAGCATACCTGCTTGTACTGAACTTAATCCAAAATCTGCCTTAATACTATTTAAGCTATAAGACAGCAGCATCAAATCTGCACCATCTACCAATAGTGCTAGAAATGCAAAAATAAATGCTATTTTCCATGTATGAGGCTGTATACGGGAAAAACCTTCTTTGTAATTTGTAGCCATAATCCATTACCTACATTTGATTGAAAGCACTTCAAGTCGTTTTGAAGTGCTTAAAATTTGATTAAGACGCAGCGCGAATCATGTTTCGGGCAATAATCATTTGTTGAATTTGGGTCGTGCCTTCATAAAGGCGGAACAAACGGACATCTCGATAAAAACGTTCAATGGCATATTCACTGATATAACCAGCACCGCCGTGAATTTGTACGCAGCGATCAGCGACACGGCCACACATTTCGGTTGCAAACATTTTTGCGCAGGAAGCTTCAGTGCTAACGTTTTTTCCTGCATCACGTAGGCGGGCAGCATCTAAGACCATGCATTTGGCTGCATAAATCTCGGCTTTTGAGTCAGCAAGCATGGCTTGAATGAGTTGGAATTCAGCAATTGGTTGTCCAAATTGCTTGCGTTCGATGGCGTAATTTAAAGAATCATCTAGCATTCGGGTTGCTGCTCCAACACTCAAAGCCGCAATATGCAAACGGCCTTTATCGAGTACTTTCATAGCAGTTTTAAAACCAACACCTTCAACACCACCAATGAGCGTTGAAGCAGGGATGCGACAATTTTCAAAAATAACGTCACAGGTATGGGCGCCTTTTTGCCCCATCTTTTTATCGCGTTTGCCAAGAAAAATGCCCGGAGTTTGGCTATCGACAATAAAAGCAGAAATGCCACCAGCACCTCTAATATCAAAGTTTGTACGAGCCATGACTGTAAATACACCAGCATGAGGTGCATTGGTAATAAAACGTTTGGTGCCGTTCAACACATAAAAATCGCCATCTTTTACAGCGCTGGTTTTTAAAGAGGCAGCATCAGAGCCTGCATCCGGTTCGGTTAAGCAAAAAGAACTAATCACTTCACCACGTGCTAAAAGTGGTAAGAAAAATGATTTTTGTGCTTCGGTCCCATCAATAATCAGGCCACTTGAACCAATGCCATTATTGGTTCCAATCAGAGAGCGAAAAGCAGGAGAGGTACGACCTAATTCAAAAGCCACATAGACCTCTTCTTCCATTGTCAGTCCAAGCCCTTCGTACTCTTCAGGAACGGTTAAACCAAATAAACCGAGAGCTTTCATTTGCTCAATAATATCTTGAGGAATTTCATCCGTTTCAGCGACTTCATTCTCATGAGGAATTAATACACCTTCAACAAATTGTCGAATCATATCAACAAGTTGATCTAAGGTTTCCTGATCTCGAATCATAGTCTCGTCCTTTTACTACATGCAGAAAACATCAATGTGATGTTCGTAAAATCACCAATATTTGAAGCGATAGTAATCAAAGGATGAACGCAAAACAATATATTTTGAAAATTAATTTCGCAATGCGATACTTTGTTGTTGATTTATGTTTGGCTAATTTATTGATTTATTTAAGCTATATTTTCTTATAAAAAATCATTATTTTTAGTGGAAAATTATAGTTTGATTTTTCAAAAGAGCTGTGTATATTAAAAGTATATATCGCTATGCGAAATTTTAAATGGATAAGTTTTCCTATAGGAAATAAGTCACAAAATATAGTGGGATGAAGATGGGTGCTTTAAATGGAATTCGGGTGCTTGACTTAAGTCGGGTATTGGCTGGGCCTTGGTGTGGACAGATTCTTGCCGATTTAGGCGCAGAAGTAATCAAGATTGAACGACCAAAAGTCGGTGACGATACCCGTTCTTGGGGGCCACCTTGGATGAAAGATGACTTAGGTCAAGACACTCAAGAAGCTGCATATTATCAGTCAACCAACCGCAATAAACTATCGGTTGCCATCGACATTGCCAGTCCTGATGGTCAAGAATTGATTAAAGCCCTCATTCAAGACACCGATGTCGTGATTGAAAACTACAAAGCAGGGTCTTTAAAAAAGTACGGTTTGGATTACGAGTCTTTATCTGCCATTAACCCTAAACTGGTGTATTGCTCAATTACAGGCTTTGGTCAAACTGGTCCAAGAGCAGAGGAACCCGGTTACGACTTTATTATTCAGGGTATGGGCGGGCTCATGTCGGTCACGGGTGAGCGTGATGATTTGCCGGGTGGTGGACCACAAAAAGTAGGGGTCGCATTTTCTGACTTAGCCACAGGTCTTTATTCTACGATTGCCATACAGGCTGCTTTACTCAACCGCCATGTGACGGGTTTAGGTCAATATATTGATATGGCTTTGCTTGATGTTCAAATTGCCACAATGGCAAATCAGGGAATGAACTATCTTTCATCGGGTAATATCCCTAAACGTTATGGCAATGCACACGCCAATATTGTCCCTTATCAAGTGTTCAAAGCTTCTGACCGTGATTTTATTATTGCATGTGGAAATGACACTCAGTTTATTCAACTCTGTCGTAGTATTGGTTTACCCGATTTAACAAATGATCCGCGTTTTGCCCGAAATGCAGACCGCATTAAGCATCGTGATGAAATTATCGGAATTTTACAAACTCACTTTTTAACAAAAACAGCAGATGAATGGGTAGATGCAATCTATGCTGCTAAAGTTCCCGTTGGTGTGATTAATAACTTGGAACAAGCTTTTGAAGAGCCACAAGTGATTGCCCGTGAAATGTTAGTCGAGATGAACCATCCTCAACGTGAGAAACTGAAGGTAATTGGGTCACCAATCAAACTTTCGAGAACACCCGTAGAGTACAAAACAGCACCTCCGCTGCTGGGTGAACATACGCAGGCCGTTTTGGGGCGAATGGTTTCTTCAGAAAAACTAGCAGAGCTTAAAGAAAAGGGCGTAATTGGGTAGGTGGCTTAAAAGCGGAAGATTACAATTATATTTAAAATCAGAAAATAAAATATTTAATCTTTCGCTTTAATAAGTTAAATGAAGTTATCTTTTAGATGCAGACTCGGATGTTTGCTCTTTTGCTATTTATAGAAAAAATAGATTATAATTTTCGCAGTGCGAAACAAAATATGGATTGGTATGACAATGAATGATGCAGTTGATGCAGAACCGACAGAAAAATTATTAGCGCCATTAAGGCATGAATTATTACATCCGATTGAAGACATGCAGGATGAAAATGATCGCCAATTTATTACTGCATTAGCACGTGGTTTAGAGCTATTACGTTGTTTTACGCCTAAGCATCAACATTTGGGCAACCAAGAACTTGCTCAAATGACTGGTTTGCCAAAACCAACTATTACTCGCCTTACACATACCTTGTCGCGTTTGGGTTATATCAAACAAGTACCTAACTCAAGCAAATTCCAGCTTTCAGTGGGTGTTCTTGCGTTTGGTTATTCCATGCTGTCTAACGTGTCGATTCGCTCTATTGCTCATCCATATATGAAAAATTTGGCAGACTATGCGGGCGCTGCGGTTGCCATGGCAACACGTGATCGACTGAATATGATTTATCTTGATGTGGTACAAGGTAAAGGCAATATGACCATGCGCCGTCAAGTCGGAACTTATTTACCGATTCATTTAAGTTCAATGGGACGTGCTTGTTTAGCTGCAATGCCTGAAGATGAAAGAGAGTTTTTACTTGATGCCATTCGTAGCAAGCACAAAGAAGACTGGATCAAAATTAATCGTGATTTAGACAAAGCTTTTAAAGACTACCAAGATTTTGGATACTGTTTTTCAATCGGCGAATGGCATAAAGATGTGAACTCGGTTGCGGTTCCACTCACTCATGAACAACATGGTTTACTGGTGTTCAACTGTGGCGGTCCAAGCTTTATTATGAACCGTGAAAAACTCGAAGAAGATATTGCACCGCGTCTTTTACACATGGTGAATAATATTCGTACCGAGATTAGCTAAACCAATCTGATTTACTTATAAAAGCCAGCTTTGATTTTCAATGCTGGCTTTTTAGTAGGTGTATCTAGACTGTTTGGTTGTGAAAGTTTGGTTTCCGTTTTTCTTTGAAAGCATTTAATGCTTCTTTAAACTCGGAACCCTGTAAACAGTGTGAGAAAATAGTCGACTCATGATCAATACGATTGAGTAGATCATCGATTGGCATATCTCTTAGTAACTTTTTACTCAGCTGTAAGGCTTGGCTTGGTTTGTGGGCGAGTTTGATTGCGATATCTTCAACCACCTGATCCAGCTCATTTGCCTCAAATATTTCATTTACCAGACCATAATTCTTTGCTTGGTCTGCTGAAAATTTTTCACCGAGTAAAATAAGTTCCGAAGCGCGAGCAAAGCCCAATAGTCTTGGCAAGATGTAACTTGAACCCGCTTCAGGTACAAGCCCCAAATTCACGAAGGGAAACTGAAAAATAGAGCCTTGGCTTGCATACACAAGGTCACAATGTAGAAGCATAGTGCTGCCAATGCCAATTGCCACACCATTTACTTTGGCAATAATCGGTTTTGGAAAAGTTGCCAAGCTTTTTAAGAAAACAATCGAAGCGGGTGGTTCTGAAGTGGTGGTATCTCGTTTTTCAAATGCGTTGACATCATTGCCGCTGGTAAATGCGGAGTCTTCACCAGTAAGCACAACCACATGAATGTCTTGATTGGTTGCAGCTTGATCTAATGCCTGACTTAAAGCTGCATACATTTCATAATTAATTGCATTCTTTTTAGTGGCATTACTCATGGTGAGCGTTAGTATATTTCTATCAAAATACTTATGAATTGTGCCTGTTTTAAGCTCGCTTTGGGTTTTGTTGTTCTGCTGCATCGTTCATTCCTTTAAATAATTTTCCGTCTAAAATTTAAACTGATGCTATCGAAAAATAATTCCGTTATCAATTATTTTGTTTTATATTGTGGTATATAATTTTGTATTGTGAAATTTTAACTTAATTCACTTTAAATGATGACAGAATTTATGCGTAAATAAGTATCTAGCTCTGCTAAGGAAATAAGAAGCTAGCTATAGAACAGTGAGTGGGAATAATATGAAGACCAAAATTACAGAACTATTTGAAATTGAGCATCCAATTATTCAAGGCGGTATGCATTATGTTGGTTTTGCAGAGCTGGCTGCTGCGGTTTCTAACGCGGGCGGGCTAGGCATTATCACTGGCCTGACTCAGCGTACGCCTGAAAATCTGGCAAAAGAAATTGCACGTTGCCGTGAAATGACTGATAAGCCTTTTGGGGTAAATTTAACCTTTTTGCCTACGGTGAATACTCCTGATTATCCGGGTTTTGTAGAGGCAATTATTAAAGGTGGAGTCAAGGTTGTAGAAACAGCAGGGCGTAATCCTGAACAAGTCATGCCGTATTTAAAGGCTGCTGGTATTAAAGTAATTCACAAATGTACTTCGGTTCGACATAGCTTAAAAGCTCAGCAAATTGGATGTGATGCGGTTTCTGTAGATGGTTTTGAGTGCGGAGGTCACCCTGGTGAGGATGACGTGCCAAATATGATTTTATTGCCTTTAGCAGCCGATGCATTAGAAATTCCGTTTGTTGCTTCAGGTGGAATGGCAGATGGACGCTCACTCGCTGCTGCTTTAGCAATGGGAGCAGATGGAATTAATATGGGAACGCGCTTTATTGCGACTCAGGAAGCTCCCGTACATGCAAATGTGAAGCAGGCGATTTTAAATGCAACTGAACGAGATACGCGTTTAATTATGCGTGCTTTGCGAAATACTGAACGTGTTATGAATAATGCTGCTGTAGAAAAAATCGTGGCAAAAGAAAAAGCGCTCGGTGATAACATTAAATTTGAAGATATTATTGAAGAAGTTGCTGGTGTTTATCCAAAAGTCATGATTGATGGGGACGTTAATGCTGGCGCATGGTCATGCGGTTTAGTCGCGAGCTTGATTCATGATATTCCGACATGCGATGAACTGGTCAGCCGAATTGTCAAAGAGGCAGAAGATATTATTCGTCGTCGGTTATTAGGGCTTTTATAACGAACCATTAGCCTACTTTATATAAGATCAGCACAAGCTTTAATTGTGCTGATCTTTTGCATCACGTACACAATAATAAAGACATAAAATGGCAAAAATTAAACCTAAAATACAGACACCTGTCCATCCGAAGTGTTTCCAAGTATAACTTCCTGCCGTTGTGCCTAAAGCGCCGCCAGCAAAGTAACCCGTCATATAAATGGCATTAAACCGCGAACGTAATTCTTGATTAAGTTTAAATACAATACTTTGGTTGGTGACATGCACAGCAGAAAGAGAAGCGTAGAGAACGAGTAAGGCAATAATATAAAAAGCGAAATGGTAGGGTAAAAGTGAAAAAAGAATCCAACTTAAAATAAGCCCAATGCCGCAATAAATTGAAATTTTATGAATGTAGCCTTGATCAATAAATTTACCTGAAAAATTGGCAACGAACGTCCCTAATACCCCAACAAAACTGAAAAGGCCAATGGTAAAGTCGCTAAAAAAATAGGGTGCTGGAGCCAAAAGCAACGACATGGTGGTAAAGGTTAAACTTACACAAGCAAATGTAAAACCACCAATATAAGTTCTGGTTCTTAACCGTCGGCTTTGAATAAAAATCTGTGGTAAAGAGCGAATAGTTTTTGCATAGTTTTCAGATTTGGTTGGTGGAAATAACCCGATATTACGATGCAAAATAATGGCAATGATAAGTAACAAAAAGCCACTGACCAGATAAATAATATTCCAAGCGAAAAGCGTAGACATCAGCCCTGAAAGGGAACGGGCGAGTAAAACCCCCATCATCAGTCCGCTCAGTAAAAAGCCAACCACACGGCCGCTTTGTTGAATCGGAACCAGACTTGCAGCAAGCGGTAATAACAGTTGGGCTGAACTGGAAAATAGACCAGTAATGACGGTGCCAAGCAGTAAAAGATAAATATTGTGCGAAAACCCGCTAATAATTAATCCACTTGAAGCCAATAACATAAAGATAAATAGCAGCTTGCGCTTTTCTATGATGTCTCCCAACGGCATTAAAAAGAGTAAGCCACATGCGTAGGTGATTTGGGCTAGAGTTGGCACCCACGCTGTAGTCGTTTCGGTTAAATCTAGGCTTACACTAATTGAATGAATAAGTGGCTGACTAAAATAATTTCCACCTGTACAAATGCCTGCGGCAATTGCCATTAAAATAATGGTTGGAGTATAGAGTGCGTTTTTCATCATGCCTATAGTCATAATGAAAGTGGACCTTTAATCAACACAACCATGACTGTTTTAAGCACGGTTATTAGTGCGTTTCATTCAAAGCATCTTGAATATTGTGCACCATGTGGATTAAACGTGGTCCAATTTCACCTTCAAGTTTTTCCGGATTTAAATGAAAACTTGGCGCACCACAGTTAAAAACATAAAGACCGTGTTTCGAGCTGACCAAAGGTACAGCCACCGAGTTCACTTCTTTATGCCACTCACCTAAAGACAAACAATATCCATAATCTTGGTAATCACGGAAAGCTCGTTCTAAAGAACGTTTTATGGCTGGCCAGTTTTCTGGATTTTTTTGTTTCAATGCATCAAGTAGAAAATTGCGCTCACGTTCAGGGGTCGCAGCCAAGCATGCTCGTCCCATTGAACTACTATGGATTGGCAAAGTCGAACCAATTGGACGGCGCATATTTAATGCAGTTTCAATTTGCACAACATCGATATACACCATATTTAAGCGGTCACGCGTTGCCATTGCCACAGGCGCTTGAACATACTGACTCATCTCTTCCATATATTGATGAGCAATATTACGAATCGAGATGTTAGATAAAGCTGCATATCCTAAAGATAAGACACCAATATCTAGTGTGTATTTGGTCGAGTTAGGCAATTGTTTTAAATAACCTAATGACACAAGGGTATTGGTAATACGTGCAATGGTCGGTTTAGGTAAACCTGTCATTTTTGCTAATTCTTGGTTACCAAGCACCTGATTATTTGCAGAAAAGCATCTTAAAAGTTCTAAACCGCGCGCTAAAGAAGCAATAAATTGCGGGTTATTTTCTCGATGTATATGCGAAATAGGATCTAAACGTATCTCATCAAAATTTATTGGTTTCTCAGTTTCCGTGTTTTGAGACATTCGATCCTCAAATATAATTAAAGCAATAGTTTTGCTATTATATTTCGCTCTGCAAAATAAATCCATTCATCACTGCGCTGTTGTGATGAATGGATATCGGGTTCAATGGTTATGAAACGTTTTCAATCACCATTGCAAGACCTTGGCCTACACCAATACATAGGCTCACCACGGCATATTTTTTCTTACGGCGAATTAACTCCCGCGCTACTGTTAAGCTAAGACGAGCGCCAGATGCACCAAGTGGATGACCAACTGCAATCGCACCACCGTTCGGGTTCACACGCGGGTCATTAAAATCAACATTCAAACCTTTTAAACAAGATAAAACCTGTGAAGCAAAGGCTTCATTAATTTCAATAATGTCCATGTCATCTAAAGTAAGGCCAGCACGCGCAACAGCTTTTTTAATGGCTTCAATCGGGCCTGCACCCATAATGCGTGGCTCAATACCCGCTGCTGCTGCTGACAAAATTTTTGCCATTGGTTTTAGGTCATATTTTTGACCTGCTGCTTCTGAACCAATCAAGAGTGCTGCTGCACCATCATTAATACCTGACGCATTACCAGCTGTAACCACGCCACCTTCAAAGAGCGGTTTTAATTTTGTGAGTGCTTCAACAGTTGAGCTTGGGCGAGGGTGTTCATCTTCTGAAACGAGTTTAGGCGGCAATTTTTTGCCTTGGAAAACCTCAATTGGCATAATTTCATCGGCAAAGAAACCTTCTTCTTTGGCTTTTTGATATTTGGCTTGTGATTGGGCTGCAAATAAGTCAGCTTGTTCACGGCTAATGCCAAACTCGGCTGCGACGTTATCGCCCGTTTCAGGCATTGAATGACCACCGTACTGAGCAATAATTTTTTTATTTGGAAAACGAGATCCAATGGTGGTGTCATAAATTTTTGCATCACGGCTATAAGCACTTTCGGCTTTACCCATCACAAAAGGTGCGCGAGACATACTTTCTACACCACCTGCAATATACAGTTCACCTTCACCACAAGTAATGGCACGTGCTGAGTCAATCACAGCACCTAAACCACTCGCACATAGGCGGTTTACCGTCTGGCCCGGTACAGTAACAGGTAAACCTGCAAGTAATAGCGCATTTCGTGCCACATTACGACTATCTTCTCCAGCTTGGTTGGTGTCGCCTAAAATCACATCTTCAATATCCGCACCCGGCACACCAGTTTTTTCTAATAGTTTTTGAATGACAGTTGCGGCTAAATCATCAGGGCGAATTGAGGCAAGTTCACCTGCATGACGACCAAATGGACTACGTAAACCATCATAGATATATGCATTTAACATTGAGAAATTCCTTTTCAAGACTCGTGAGTAAAAGTAAGTGGTAAATGAAGTGCGACACGACGCTGTAACCATGGGCTAGGGCGGTAACGCGGGTCATGCGTAAGTGCTGTTATACGGTTAAGAATGAGTAAGATTTTTTCGCTACCGACTTGATCGCCCCATTCAATTGGTCCAAATGGATAGCCTAAGCCAAGACGTACTGCAGCATTAATATCATCTACCGTTGCAATATTTTGCTGGGCAATATCGCAGCCTAAATTAATGACCATTGCTAAAACGCGCTGCGCAACAAAGCCAATACTTTCATTAATCATACTCACCAGATTTCCATCTAGATTGAAAATAGAGTGAGCGGCTTGTCGGTATTCAGGTTTGGTAACAAGTGAAGGCATTAAGGTACGGTGCTTTGCAATGCCATAAAGCATGTCTATAGCAACAGCATGTTCTGGATTAACCCCAAGGCGAGTAGCCGCTTGAGTTGTGTCTTCACCGTAACAAGCAAGTAAACATAAGCTATCTGTTTGTGGTTCAGAATTGGTGTCTAGGGTAATATTTTGCTGAGTTAAATAATCTTCGAGCTGTTTCTTATCATCTAAAAAATCGGCAGCGATCCAAACTTTTGGATATTGCGCTAAACGCTCTACAAACTGAGCAGGTTGTTCACCTGTTTTTGAGCCAGTTTCATAATTATAAAAACCTTGATTAACCTTACGTCCAAGTTGCTTGGCATCAAGCATTTGCTTGGTCAGCGGGTTTGGTTTGTAGCGAGCTTCTTCATAGTATTGGTGATAAATCGACTCCATCACAGGATGCGAGACATCAAGGCCAGTTAAATCGAGTAACTCAAAAGGACCCATTCTAAAACCAACGCCGTCACGTAAAATTCGGTCAATTTCACTGATGCCACAGACATTCTCATTTAAAATTTTGAGCGCTTCGGTGCCATAAGCTCGGCCCGCGTGATTAATAATAAATCCAGGGGTGTCCTTCGCTACAACAGGGCGGTGACCAAATGCACGAGACAGATCGTTTAAAGCATTAATAATAAGTGGATCTGTTTTTAAACCACGAATGACTTCGACCACTTTCATAAGTGGAACTGGGTTAAAAAAGTGATAACCCACAACACGCTCAGGCTTTTTGCAATTTGCAGCAATGGCTGTAATAGAAAGAGAAGAAGTGTTTGAGGCTAAAATAGTATTATCCGAAACAATATCTTCAAGCTGCTGCATCAAGCTTTGTTTGATATCAAGACGTTCAACAATTGCTTCTACAATCAGGTCGCAATTTTTTAAATCTTCAATTTGATGAGCAACAATTAAATGGTTATTTGCCGCTGCTGCTTGCTCAGATGTAATTTTATTTTTGTCGACTAACTTTTGAAATGTAGCAGCCAGTTTTTCTTTAGCCTGTTCTGCTGCACCTGCTTTGGCATCATATAAATAAGTGGTATGACCTGACTGTGCAGCAATTTGAGCAATACCACTGCCCATAACACCTACACCAATCACAGCCATGCTTTTAATATCATAAGTCATGTCGATCATCCTGATTATTGATCTATATTTGAAATTAAACGGAAAAATAGGGTTGGGTGATTTAGCTTAAGCATTGTTTATCACCATCAATGGGTAAGATTTGCCCTGAAATTGAGCGGCCACTGTCTGACGCTAAAAATAGGCATAAATCTGCAATATGTTTTGGATTGACAAAATATTTGAGCGACTGATTTTTCAGTGCATTTTGAGTCACTTCTTCAAGTGAGGTATGCGCTACATCAGCACGGGCCTGTAATACGCGTTGAACTCGATCACCATCTACCGCACCTGGAAGAATAGCGTTAACCCGAATGTTATCTGCACCGAGTTCCATAGAGAGCGTTTTGGTAAAACCGATCAGTCCCCATTTTGATGTTGAATAGGCCAATCGATATGGATAGCCTAAGCGTCCGGCAATAGACGACATATTAATGATCACGCCTGCTTCTGCTTGCTTTAAATAGGGAATGGCTAACTGAGTAATTAAAAAAGTGCTATTCAGGTTTAAATTAATCACCGTGTTCCAATCTTCAAAACTTAACTCATCTGCTGCAATGGTCGGGCCTGAAATGCCTGTGTTATTGACTAAAATATCAATACCGCCAAGTTTCTGAACTACATGACTAAACATGAGTTTAATTTGCTCATGATCAGCCAAATCACATGTATATATATGCAGCTTGGGATAATCTTGTTGAAATTTTTCTAGGCTTTTAGCATTAATATCACAAACGAAAACTTCATCCTGATTGTTTAAAAATGCCTCGGCAATACATCGTCCAATCCCTGAACCACCTGCACTAATTAATACTTTTCTGGCCATTTTCATTCCTTTGTTATTATGGTTTTAAATTATTTACCTTGATACGACGGCTTACGCTTTTCGATAAAAGCTTGAACGCCTTCATTTTTATCTTCGGTCGAAAACAGTAACTGGAATGCTTTTCGTTCTAGAGTTAAGCCTGCATTTAATGGAACGTCTTCGCTCATCAGTGCAACTTCTTTAATTTGTTGCAGGGCAATAGGAGGCATTTTTGCGAGGCTTTGTGCCATTTGAATCGCAGTGGGGATCGTCTGGTCATCTTCTGTGACTTGTGAAACAAGACCAATCAAATAAGCTTCTTCGGCTTTCACTATAGCACCCGTCATAATCATGCGCATGGCATGGAATTTACCGACAGCACGGAATAAACGTTGTGTACCACCAGCACCCGGCATTAAACCGACTTTAATTTCTGGTTGACCAAAGGTTGCACCTTTACCAGCAATAATAATGTCAGCATGCATTGCAAGTTCACAGCCACCACCTAACGCATAGCCATTTACAGCAGCAATGACTGGTTTAGGACACTGAGCAATCGCATTCCAATAACGTTCGGTATGGCGCAATAACATTTCTGTTGAAGTTGCGGTTGCCATTTCTTTTAAATCTGCACCTGCGGCAAAGACTTCTTCACCACCTGTGAGTACAACCGCATTGATCTCATCATTAAAGCTTAATTCGGTAAAAGCTTGTGCTAGTTGTTTGCGAACCTCTGTATTCAGTGCATTTTTTGCTTCAGGTCGGTTTATTTTTACAATCGCTATTTTTTGAATAGAAAAGTCGACTTCTACGAAATTATTCCCTATTGATACACTCATTTTTGAATTCCTTGTTTCGCACATCAAAACTATATTCCTTTTATGATGCTTATTTTGGAATTTATTTCAAGTCTTATTTCTTTTAACAGCGTAGTTGTTATCTTTTAAAATATCTAAGTTATTGATATTGCGTAATGGTCTAATTTTAAATTTCGTTAAACGAAATTAATTTTCAAAAAAGCTTGAAATTTGTATTTTTGTTCTCGTACTATGAAACACATCCGCAGTAAACAAGATTTAAAACATGGTATCCAGACTAGCTGGAGATGGCTGATGGGTAGGATGGAAATACATAAAAAGGGAGATCACAGATGATCCGTGATGAAGGGATGTTGGAGCAGTTACTTTCAACAATTCGCGATTTTGTAAAAAATGAATTGATCCCTCGTGAAAACGAAGTGGTAGAGAAAGATAAAATTCCGGATGACATTGTGCAGCAAATGCGTGAGCTTGGTTTGTTCGGTCTTACAATTCCCGAAGAATATGGTGGCTTAGGCATCACTATGGAAGAGGAAGTCAGAGTTGCATTTGAACTTGGACAAACTTCACCGGCTTTTCGTTCTTTAATTGGCACCAATAACGGGATTGGCTCAAGTGCAATTTTGATTGATGGTACAGAAGAGCAAAAGCAGAAATATTTACCACGTTACGCAAGTGGCGAAATTATTGGTTCATTCTGTTTAACCGAGCCTGAATCTGGCTCTGACGCTGCCTCTTTAAAAACCAGTGCAGTAAAAGATGGTGACTTTTATGTGTTAAACGGCACCAAACGTTTTATTACCAATGCGCCCCATGCTGCAACTTTTACCGTAATGGCGCGAACCAATCCTGAAATTAAAGGATCGGGTGGCATTTCAGCTTTTTTAGTTGAGGCGAATACGCCGGGCATTACGTTGGGCAAAATTGACCAAAAAATGGGGCAAAAGGGCTCACACACCTGTGATGTGATTTTTGAAAATTGCCGTGTACCTGCTTCTGCACTGATTGGTGGCGTAGAAGGTGTTGGTTTTAAAACGGCCATGAAAGTGCTGGATAAAGGGCGTTTGCACATTGGTGCCTATAGCGTGGGTGTTGCCGAACGTATGTTAAACGACGCATTACACTATGCGATTGAGCGTAAGCAGTTCGGTCAGCCTATTGCAAACTTCCAGTTGATTCAAGCCATGCTTGCTGACTCAAAAGCCGAGATTTATGCAGCTAAATGTATGGTCCTAGATGCAGCTCGCCGCCGTGATAATGGCGAAAATATTAGTACAGAAGCATCTTGCGCAAAAATGTTTGCAACCGAAATGTGCGGACGCGTTGCTGACCGCTGTGTACAGATTCACGGTGGCGCAGGCTATATCAGTGAATATGCTATTGAGCGTTTTTATCGCGATGTTCGTTTGTTCCGTTTGTATGAAGGAACCACGCAAGTTCAACAAATTATTATTGCCAAAAACATGATTAGGGAAGCTACTACCTAATAAAAAACAAATGCCATGAGGCATTGGATGCCTCATGTTCCTTCTGAGGATATGGACATGACAACAGAAACAGTTGCACAAAATAAGGCTAGCAGTGAAGCTATCCAGACACCAAAAAAGATTTGGATTACCGCATTTATATTCGCTTTTTTAACATTGTTATGTGATGGGGCAGACTTAGGTTTTTTGGCATTGAGCCTAACCAGTCTTAAAACAGAATTTCATTTAACCGGTGTACAAGCCGGAACGTTAGGCAGTTTAACGCTTTTTGGATCGGCAGTGGGTGGTCTGATTGGTGGCTGGGCGTGTGACCGTTTTGGGCGAGTTCGCATTATTGTGTTCTTTATTGCTTATTCTTCAGTTTTAACTAGTGCGCTGGGTTTTACTGATTCTTATATGCAATTTGCAGTTTTAAGAACATTTGGAGCGATGGGTTTAGGCGCACTTTATATTGCCTGTAATATCTTAATGTCTGAAATGGTGCCAACCAAACATCGCTCGACTGTTTTAGCTACTCTCATGACGGGGTACACCTTAGGTTCTTTACTCGCGACCTTATTAGCTGGACATATTATTCCTGAACATGGCTGGCGTTTCCTTTACTGGATTGCAATTGCGCCTGTGGTGTTGTCAGTTTTGATGCACTTTTGCGTACCTGAACCTGAGTCTTGGAAAAAAGCGCGTCAATTAAAAGCGCTAGAAGTCGCTCAAAGTAACCAACCTAAAAAACGCCAAAATCCATATCTTGAGATTTTAAGAGATAAGAAACATGGCACCATGTTTGTGCTTTGGATTATTAGTACTGGTGCATTGCAGTTTGGTTATTACGGCGTAAGTAACTGGTTACCGGCTTATTTAGAGTCTGATCTAGGCATCAAGTTTAAAGAAATGGCCATGTATATGGTCGGTACTTTCCTGATTATGATGTTTGCCAAAGTGATTGCAGGGATCGTTGCCGACAAATTAGGGCGCCGCGCTGTATTCGCTTTCGGAACCATTGGCACAGCTTTATTTATTCCGGTCATTGTCTATTTAAATACGCCTACGAATATTTTGTGGATGATGCTGTTCTTCGGTTTCCTTTACGGTATTCCATACGCAATTAATGCCACCTATATGACAGAAAGTTTCCCGACTTCTATTCGAGGCTCGGCAGTGGGTGGTGCTTATAATATTGGCAAAGTACTTTCTATTTTCTCTCCATTAACAATTGGTTTTCTATCGCAAAACGGTTCTATTGGCTTAGGACTCTTGGTGATGGCTGCGGCTTATTTTATCTGCGGGGTAATTCCATTGTTATTTATTAAAGACCGACTATTTAACCCGCAAAAGGCAGAGTGACAGATCAATCTGTCACCTTAAATTAAGGATGAAAAGGGACAAGTGAGATGATAAATAAAATCACCAGTGACATTGAACCGATTTTAAAAGCTATTCCTGATGGGGCAACCATCATGACAGGCGGGTTTGGTGTGACGGGGCAACCTGCTGAATTAATTGAAGCCTTAATCGATTTAGGAAAAAAAGAACTCACCGTTGTAAATAACAATGCGGCCTCTGGTGACCGTGGCCTAACCAAGCTCATTATTGCTGGCTGTGTTAAAAAAATGATTTGTTCATTTCCAAAATCTGCTGGATCAACCGTTTTTCAAGACTTATATAGAGCTGGAAAAATTGAGTTAGAACTGGTTCCACAAGGTAATTTGGCTTGTCGTATTCAGGCTGCTGGTGCAGGTTTGGGCGCTATTTTTACGCCGACTGGTTATGGCACTAAAGTTGCCGAGGGTAAAGAAACCCGAACCATCAACGGTAAAAACTATGTACTTGAATATCCACTTGAAGCTGATTTTGCACTGATTTATGCCGATAAGGCTGACCGCTGGGGCAATTTAACTTATCGCAAAGCAGCCCGCAATTTTGGGCCAATTATGGCAAAAGCCGCCAAGACCACGATTGTTCAAGTGAATGACACCGTAGAGCTAGGAACGCTTGACCCAGAGTGCATTATTACACCGGGAATTTTTGTTCAGCACGTTGTAAAAGTAGGAGATATCTAATGTCAGTTCAAAAACGTTCTCGTGAAGATATTGCCAAGCTCATTGCCAATGACATTCCTGAAGGTTCTTATGTCAATTTAGGGATTGGCTTACCAACCAACGTTGCTAAATTTTTGCCTAAAGACAAAGAAATCTTTTTACATTCGGAAAATGGTGTTTTAGCTTTTGGCCCACCGCCACAACCTGGTGAGGAAGATCAAGATTTGGTTAATGCCGGAAAAGAACTTGTCACTTTGTTAGATGGTGGATGCTTTATGCATCATGGCGACTCGTTTGACATTATGCGTGGTGGCCATCTGGACATTTGTGTGATTGGTGCATTCCAAGTTGCGGTAAATGGAGACTTGGCAAACTGGCATACCGGTAAAGCAGATGATGTACCAGCAGTCGGCGGTGCTATGGATTTGGCAGTCGGCGCAAAAACGATTTATGTCTATATGGAGCATGTCACTAAAAAAGGTGAGCCCAAAATTGTAAAGAAAATTACATATCCAATGACGGGTGAGCAGTGTGTAGATCGTATTTATACCGATTTATGCATTATTGAACTCAAAGACCAAAAAGCTTATGTCACGGAAATAGTCGAAGGCTTAACTTTTGATGAGCTACAGGCCGTCACAGACTGTGAACTAATCGATGCACGTGTAGCCTAAATACACACGGAAAAACGCTTCTTTAAGGATTAAAAGATGAAAAAATTAATATTAGCTGCAGCTTGCGCTGCGGCTTCAGGGACTATTTTTGCAAATTCTTCAGATACGACAGAACAAAGAATTAATTTGCTAGAAACTGAGCTGCAAAAATTAAAAGCAGAACTTGCTGCTCAGAAACAAACTCAAAATAATTTACAGGTCAAACAGGTAAAAATTGAAGAAAATATTGAAAGAACTAAAGCCACTGTAACAGAGAAGCCTGTTGCTCCTTCGTGGGTCACTTGGACAGATAATGTGAAGGTTTACGGTATTGCCCGTGTTGATGCAGCGGTTGATTTTAAATCATCACCTGACTCGGGGGGGAGAACGACCAGCAGTTTGTACCGAACACCTTTTGAAAGTGAAAAGCGTTCAAATCATGCGCGCTCTGATGCCATGATTAATGCTAGTCGACTCGGTGTTTATTTTAATAGCCCAAATAAAGCGGTTACAGGGAATATCGAAGCCGATTTCTTTGATAGCTCTAACATGGGAACGGGGGATGGTAAATTCCGTATCCGTCATGCATTTTTTACCTATAAAGACTGGACCTTTGGTCAAACATGGTCACTCATGTCTAACATGGAAACCCGTACAGAAGCTGTCGATTACACCCAATTTGTGGGAACCTCTTATACGCGTACTCCTCAAATTCGTTATGACTGGAAAATTGATGCCAATAATGATTTAAAAGTAGCTTTGGAATATACAGGTTCGAGAGTCTCGGCATTTCCAACTTTAACGGGTCGTTATACCTTTAAACAAGGTCCTTTAACGGCCCTTGCTCAAGGTTTTATTAATGAAAAGTCTACAGATGTGGCAACTGCCACGGTGAAAAAAGTAAGTTGGGGTGCAGGAGGCGGCTTAAAATATCAACTCACGCCACAACAATCGGTACAAGCAAATTATCAATATATTGTCGGTGATCAAAAATTTATGCCATATACCACCCAAAGCGGGTTGGCAAATTCAGCAAGTTTAAATGCCGCGGGTGATTTCTCTTTAAACGAAGATAAAACAGATTTGGTTATGAATAAGTTGAATAGCATCAATATTGGCTATTCATATAAATTTAATGAGCAATGGCGTGCAAACTTATCGGCTTCAATGTTTGATTATGATGATGACACGGCTTATGCCAAACTTAACCCAGACGCCAACAAGCGTTTAACGGATTACGCAGCTAACGTTTTCTATTCACCAATTGAGCAAATGGATATTGGGATCGAATATCATCAAGGCAAACGAGAAGTGTTTGATGGCAGAACCGCTGATGTATCACGCATAAACTTTGTATCATTGTATAAATTCTAAAATAGGGCGTAGTTAAAGATGAAAACAATAGTTGAGCCCAATGCAGAAAATATACTGTCAAAAAGCTTTATTTTTATCATGGCAATGACATGTGGAATTTGTGCGGGTTCAAACTATTATAATCAGCCCTTAATCTATTCCATTGCAGAAGCATTAAAAGTTAATGCTGATCAAGTTGCTTTAACTATTGTGATTAGCCAGCTGTCATATGCAGTTGGCCTTTTTATATTAGTTCCCTTAGGCGACTTTTTTGAAAAGCGTAGTTATATTTGCCTGCTCATGTGTTGTACGGGGCTTGCACAAGTAGGGCTATCCTTAAGTCAAACCTTGCCAGCTTTATATGGCTTTACCTTTTTAGCTACATTCTTTTCGATTGCGACTCAAGTTTTAGTTCCTTTTGCCGCGGGTTTAGCCAGCCCGAAAAAAAGCCCTCAAGTTGTAGGGACTCTCATGAGTGGTTTGTTCTTGGGAATATTATTGGCACGTTCTATTGCAGGCTTACTTTCTACAGTTTGGTCTTGGCATGCGGTTTATTTAATTAGCGGAATTGTCATTTTGGTGTTTGCTTGGGTAATGTGGGTAAAGTTACCAGTGGCGCGAAAATCCCATCAACTCAATATTCTACAGATTTATGGTTCGCTATTTTCATTAGCTGTTCATCAGCCTCATTTACTACGCCGTGGTTTGGCAGGGGGAATTGGCTTTGGAATTTTGGCTCTCATTTTTACCACCATGACTTTTATTTTGGCGAATGAGCCTTATCACTTTAACGATTTCCAGATTGGTTTATTTGGTATTGTTGGCTTGGCTGGCGTGTTTGCGACCCCATGGGCAGGCAAGAAAATTGCAGCAGGTCTTGAAAATAAAATTGCAGTGATTTGCATGGGGTTATTAATGAGTGCATGGATACCCCTATTTTTTGCACAGCAGTCTTTGGTTGCCTACGCTGTTGGCGTGATTATGGCGTATTTTGGTTTGTCAGCATTTCATGTACTCAACCAAAATCTGGTCTACCGAATTTCGGCCGAGGCTCGTTCTCGTATTAATTCAATTTATATGACCTTATATTTTGGAGGAGCCGCCTTGGGTTCTTTTATTGCGGTGTATGCATGGAAACACTGGGGATGGGAAGCATGTGCTGCTTTAGGTTTAGCGATGGCAATATTAAGTTTTATGATTGATCGCTTAGATTTTTATGAAATGGGCAAGATTGCAAAGCAAGAAAAAGCTCCCTAAACAGGAGCTTTAAAATTTTATTATTTGCGAATAATCATTAAGGTTGCCGAGGCAAAGGCATACACTTTGCCGCTTTCATCTACGATTTTTCCTTCGGTACTAATAATATTCCGGCCCGCATTAATTAATTCGGCTGTCGCATAGTAAGACGTATCAACCTGCATAGGGCGGATCATTTTTACATTTAAATCAATGGTTCCATAGCCAATGCCATGTTCAAGTAAAGTGTGAGCTGCACTGCCTGTTGCTGTATCTAAAGCTGTGGCGCAAAAGCCGCCGTGTACACCGCCTTGTATATTTCTATGTTCTTTGCGAGGAGTAACTTTATAAGTTGCTTTACCTTCGGAAACTTCAACGAGTTCCATTGGTATGGTGTGAGCCATAGGTGATGGAGAAACTTCACCATTTTTTAAAGCGGTTAAAAACTCAAGACCTGTGTATTTCGGGCTTTCCATGAATCGTCCTTGGATAATTAAGCAATCTAATCACCATACTATAAATTGAATTTTTACGGAATAAAATTTTGCAATACAAAATTTAAAATTATTCTAATTAAGCAGTGCTAATTACTTTTTATTCTATATTTTTATTTTAAAACATGTGTTTATGTTTTATATCTATTTCTTATTTACGATATTTTTATTAAATTAGTGAAAATATATTTTGCTATAAGAAATTTTTTGATATTTTGGTGAGATTGAAACAATAAAAAGTCCATTTTAAGGAAAAACGATATCTGCCCATGACACAGGCAGTGAGGTGAAAGGAAAAAAACTATGCCTTTATACAAAGCTCCATTACGTGATATGCAATTTGTACTGCATGAAATGCTTCAAACAGAACAGAACTATCAAGGTTTAAGTAAATATCAGGAAAGCGTAAATCGAGAATTAATTGATCAATACTTAGAGGCAGCAGCAGATTTTTGTGAAAATGAGTTGGCACCCATAAATCAAAATGGTGATCAGGAAGGCTGTCATTTAAATCAAGGCGTAGTCACAACGCCGAAAGGTTTTAAAGAAGCCTACCAAAAATATGCTGAGCTTGGATTTACCTCATTAACTGCCGACCCGGAATATGGTGGGCAAGGCTTACCAACATTGCTGCGGATTGCTATTTCTGAAATGTTATGTGGTTCCAATTGGGCTTGGGCGATGTATCCAGGCCTGTCTCATGGCGCAATGAGAACAATTGAGCATCATGGCACCGAGCAACAAAAACAGAAGTTCTTGACTAAACTCATTAGTGGCGTCTGGACCGGAACCATGTGTTTAACCGAATCACATGCGGGTTCGGACCTTGGGTTAATTAGAACGAAAGCAGAACCAAATCCGGATGGTAGTTACTCAATTACGGGTGAAAAGATTTTTATCTCGGCAGGTGAGCATGATCTTTCTGAAAATATTATTCATATTGTTTTAGCTCGTTTGCCTCAAGCACCTGCAGGGACTAAAGGCATTTCTTTATTTATTGTGCCTAAATTTAATGTGAGTGATGACGCTCAGGTGCTGGACCGTAATAAAGTCGTTTGTAGTGCGATTGAACATAAAATGGGGATTCATGGAAATGCCACCTGTGTACTGAATTTTGATGGTGCCAAAGGTTATTTGATTGGTCCTGAAAATCGCGGGCTCAATTGTATGTTTACCTTTATGAATACCGCGCGTATTGGAACAGCAGTACAAGGGCTTGCTGCTTCTGAAATTTCATTTCAAGGCGCATTAAGTTATGCCAAAGAGCGACTCGCTATGCGATCGTTATCTGGTCCTAAATATCCTGAGAAGAATGCCGACCCAATTATTGTGCATCCTGCTGTGCGTTCAATGTTAATGACGCAAAAAGCGTTTTCTGAAGGCGGCCGTGCACTGGCTTACTTTCTGGCTCAGCATGTCGATATTGTTGAAAGTTCAAACGATCAAGAACAGCAAAAACACTCTGATGAATTACTGGCTTTTTTAACGCCAATTGCTAAAGCTTTTTTAACAGAATCAGGCAATGAATCTGCAAAGCATGGTGTTCAAGTATTTGGCGGGCATGGCTTCATTGTTGAGCATGGTATGGAGCAAATTGTACGTGATGCGCGTATCTCAACATTGTATGAGGGAACGACCGAAATTCAGTCTTTAGATCTACTTGCACGTAAAGTCCTCAAGTCGGAAGGCAAACTTTTAAAGAACATGACCGATCTAATGGATCAATTTATTAATCAACAGCAATCTAGTGAAACCCTGAAACCTTATCTAGAAAAATTAGCTGAGCTTAAGCAACAATGGCTGTCACTGACCAAAACTATTGCCGATAAAGCGAAGCACAATCCTGAAGAAATAGGGGCAGCTTCAGTAGATTATCTTTATTTTTCTAGTTACGTCGTATTCGCTTATTTATGGGCTCGAATGGCACAAGTTGCCCATGAAAAATTAGAATCGGGTACACAAGAAGAAGCTTTTTATAAAGCAAAATTAACGACAGCTAAGTTTTTCTATCAAAAACTTTTACATCGTACACAGAGCCATGCCGCTTCTATTGAGTCTGGAGCTGAATCTGTGATGGAGCTCGATCAAGATGCTTTTGCATTTTAGTGAATGGTAAGTTCTAGAATCGCTGGGTGAAATTGACATGCGAAATTTTACCTAGTGATTAAATTTGTAATTTTAGACTCATCAGTTTTTGGTAGGAAAAAACAGTTGAGCCATTGAAATAGAGGGTTAACATAAGCATTAAAACGTGAATTTTCATCAAATATTGATGTTGGAAAAGGACTACGGAAAGAAAATCATGAATGCTTATTATCAATTACTGAATAGAACAATTGGTCCTCAAGGTGAAGTTATTGCTTATTATTGCTCAACTGTTCATGCACAAGGGGCTTGGAATCCTCATGAACAGCACATGGCGCCTGCAAGTGGTGTCATCGCAGCTGAGCTAGAACAATTTTCACCACGACAAGATATGCGAATTGGTCGAATTAGTTTTGATATTTTTGGATTGATTGCATTTGGTGAATTTACGATTAAGACACATGTGATTCGTGCCGGTAAAACCATTGAATTGATTGAAGCCGAAATGCAAGCACAAGGTAAAACTTGTATTGTGGCTAGAGCATGGCGCATGTGCACTCAAGACAGTTCCGAGATTGCGGGGCTTGAAGATCAACCAATTCATCATCCCGATACCTTTACTGAATGGTCGGGCATGAAAAGATGGCCGGGTGGTTTTATCCAGACACTCGTCACTAAAACTGATGCTCAGCATCGCTCAGGCAAAGGCATTGTTTGGCTCAATAATGATAAAGAAATGGTTGAAGGACAGCCGACCACAGATTTTGCCCATTTGATTGGCATGGTAGATGCGGCAAACGGCATTGTCCCAAGACAAGAAGGCGAATTTACTTGGGGCTTTCCAAATCTTGATTTACAAATCCACATGCACCGTTATCCGCAAGGTAAATGGCTAGGTCTGGAAACCGTTCAGCAATATGGTTCGGATGGTATTGGTTTAACCAGTGCAGTTTTACATGATGTGTATGGCCCATTTGGACGAAGCGAGCAGATTTTGACTTTACGTAAAATGACTAAGTAAATTTTTGAGCCAATAAAAAAGTCATCCCTAAGGATGACTTTTTTATTTTGAGATTTAATTTTAGTTACGGACTTTTAGCAGTGTTGGTGTAAGTTCATCCCAACGTTGTTTTGCAGCGTCCATTGCTTTCATTTTGATATGACCATAACCGCGGACTTCTGCTGGTAATTTTGCAATTTGCTCAGCAACTACCAAGTTATGATTGTCTGGTGCTTCAACAAGTGCTTCAACAAATGCAATGTAACGGTCACGCCATGCTTGTTCGTGTTGACGTTCTTCTTGACGTGCAAATGGGTCAAGGAAAGTTTCACGAAGCCATTGTAAGCGAGCAAGTATCATCATTGGGAAGCGCATCCAGTAACCAAACGCACGTTTACGGACATTTTTCAGACCACCAAGTAACGCTGGTGGAGCAAGATGATATGTTAAACGTAAGCCTTTACCAAACTGGGTTTCAATCGATTCTTTGAAGCTCTTACCTGTTAAAAGACGGGCAACTTCATATTCATCTTTATACGCCATAACTCTATAAAGCTGAGTTGCAATGGTACCCGTTAATTCTTCTGGTAACTTTTTAGCTGCCAATTCTACAAGTGTGCGGTATTTAGCTGCATAAGCTTCATTCCAGTAGTCTGTTAAACGAGCAGAACGATCTTCAACAAGTTCAGCCAAAGTTTGCGGAGTTTTGGTTTTTGGCATTGCCGCAACTAAGCGTGCAGCTAAAGTTGGGTCACTTGCAAGATGACAACCTACACGGAAAGCTTCTAGGTTCTTTTCAACAGCAGTACCATTTAAGCGAATTGCTTTTTCAATGCTTTCACGCAGTAATGGAATGCGACCAGATTGCCATGCCATACCAAGTAATAACTGGTTGGTATAAATTGAATCACCTAACAGTTGTGTTGCAATGCGAGCTGCTGGCAGAGAAACCAGTTGACCTTGACGAACACGACCACGAAGACGATCAATTAAATCGGTAATTGGTGCATACCAGTCACGAGATTTAATAAACTCAGAAGTAGGAGTACTGTCTTCATTCACAATAACCAAAGCATCATCTTTTAAGCGAGAGAGAGCAGCGCTACCACCAGCGACTACCGCATCTGCACCGATGAGTAATTCACATTGGCCTGCTGGAATTTTGGTAGAAGAAATTTGTTCATCAGTTGCTGCAAGTTGAACGTATGAATAAACCGTACCGCCTTTTTGCGCAAGACCTGCCATGTCCATCACACGTGTTGCTTTACCTTCGAGGTGAGCCGCCATACCAAGCAGTGCACCAATAGTCACAACACCTGTACCGCCAATACCACCGACCATAATCCGACTTGGAACGTCATATAATTGTGGGATGACTGGTGATGTTGGCCAGCCTGCACCAATACCTTCAAATTTAGCTGGACGTTTCATGTCGCGTGTATGAACAGTCACAAAACTAGGACAGAACCCTTCGGCACAAGTGAAGTCTTTATTACAGCTACTTTGGTTAATTTGACGTTTAGTACCTAAAGCAGTCTCTACTGGCTCAATAGATAAGCAGTTTGATTTTTTCGAACAGTCGCCACAGCCTTCGCAAATATCACTATTAATGTATAAACGCTCAGCTGGGTCAGGGTAGGCATCACGTTTACGACGACGGCGTTTTTCACTGGCACAAGTTTGTACATAGATTAAAGCGGTTACACCAGAAACCTCGCGAAGCTCACGTTGAACTGCGTCGAGCTCATTGCGGTGGCGAATTTCGACACCCGGTGCAATACCGTCTTCTTCGTTTAATAGTTTAACTTCATCAGTGACAATAACTTGTTTTTTAATACCTTCGGCAGCGAGCTGGCGAGTTAACTGTGCAACGCTCAAATGACCATCTACATGCTGACCACCTGTCATAGCGACCGCATCGTTGTAGAGGATTTTATAGGTAATATTAGTTTTTGCAGCGATAGACTGACGGATTGCTAAGTAACCTGAGTGGAAGTAAGTTCCGTCACCAAGGTTAGCAAAAATGTGTTTTTCATTGGTAAATGGTGATGCACCCACCCAACTTACACCTTCACCACCCATTTGAGAGAACGTTTCAGTACCACGGTCAAGTGAAACGGCAATATAATGACAACCGATACCGCCTAATGCACGGCTACCTTCAGGCACGACTGTTGAAGAGTTATGTGGGCAACCACTACAGAAATATGGTTTACGTTCAGCAAGATCAATAACACGTTTAGATTCTTGCTCTGCTTTTAGCAGTAAATCGATTCTGCTTTGGATTTGTGTTTTTAAGCTTTCTGGAATATCGAGTTTTAAGAAGCGAGCAGCCAACATTTTTGCAATAGGTTCAGGCTGATATTCATAGTGGCCAATGAGCGGTGCTTCTTCAATAGAAGTACTCCATTCGCCTTTGCCGTCAGTTGCTTTACCAATCACATGTGGACGTTTGCCATCAGGCAGTGAGTACAGCTCATCTTTAATTTGTGTTTCAATAATTGGACGTTTTTCTTCAATAACGATCAGTTCTTGTAAACCTTCGGCAAACTCACGAACGCCTTGAGGTTCTAACGGCCAAATCAGTCCGACCTGATAAACACGTAGCCCAAGCTGCTGAGCAGTTTCATCTTCAATACCTAAAATACGTAAAGCTTCAATGGTATCTAAATAACCTTTACCACTTGCAGCAATACCGATACGGGCATTTTCACAAGGCCATGTTACGGTATTGATTTTGTTGGCGCGGGCATAAGCCAAAACAGCAGGTAAGCGATATTTATAAAGACGTTCTTCTTGTTGAATGCCGTGATCTGGCCAACGAATGTTAACGCCACCTTCTGGGAAGTTAACATCTTCTGGTATAACCGGAGTAACACGGTCTAGGTCGACATGAACAGAAGCGGAAGTTTCTACGATTTCACTGACGAGCTTCATTGAAGACCAGAGGCCAGAAAAACGTGAAACTGCAATGGCGTGAACACCAAAGTCTAAAATTTGTTGAACGGATGTTGGATAGAAAATTGGAATACCGCAACCAATCATGACATGTTCAGACTGGTGAGGAATTGTAGAAGATTTACATGAGTGGTCATCACCAAATAAAGCAACGACACCACCACGTTCAGAGGTACCAGCTAAGTTAGCATGGCGGAGTACATCGCCTGAACGGTCAACACCCGGGCCTTTACCATACCACCATGAAGACACTCCATCATATTTGCCTTGGCCTGAAAGATTAACTTGTTGGGTACCCCAAATAGCGGTAGCAGCCAAGTCTTCGTTTACACCAGGTTGAAATACAACATTATGGGATTTAAGTAATCCTTGAACTTGCCAAAGGAAACTATCATAGTTACCAACAGGAGAACCGCGATAACCAGAAATAAAACCAGCAGTATGATAACCATTCATCGCGTCACGGCGAGTTTGGGCAAGGGGCAACCGAACAAGTGCCTGAATGCCAGTCATATATGCTGTACCGTTATCACTTACATATTTATCTTCAAGTGACACATCCTTTGTTGCAATAATATTTGGAGTGACTTTTGTAGCTATATTCATTTATATCTCCTTAGAATTTTTAGTAGCTCGGACTACTTTCTTTTTTCAACATCCAGTTGAATATTTGGAGCAAGTGACATACGAAATAAAAAAAGATCGGTTCCTCTTCTTAAAAAGAATTAGTGCCAATGTATGTACATTTAGTCATTGTGGTTGAACTAAACTGGTGCAACAATCCGTAATTTAGGAAAACATATTTACGTTATGCGCAAAAATCTCGATGGTGGACTATTGCATGCAATGCATGCATTCCTGAAAGTGATTGATAGCGGGAGTTTCACAGCAGCAGCTGAGCAGATGGATCTGACCACAGCACAGGTTTCACGTCTTATCAGCGAGCTAGAAACACGCTTAGGTACAAAATTAATACAACGCTCAACGCGCCAGCAGGCACTGACCGATATTGGTGCGACTTATGCGGAGCGTTGTCGCCAAGTCATTTCAATGGTGGATGAAGCGGAGTCAGAAGTAACAGGAACGGCTTCTAAACCCAAAGGACGTTTACGTGTATTAAGCATGGGAAGCTTTGGGCATCATTATGTTTTTCCAGTAATGGCCGAGTTTTGTAAACATTACCCCGAACTAACCGTGGAATATACGACTTCACAGTACGTTCCAGATCTATTGGCAAAAGGGGTCGATGTCAGTCTGTATCTGACTGAATCACTAACTGACTCTCGGTTTGTTGCACGCAGAATTGGCACTATTTTTTCTGTTTTATGTGCTTCACCTGCTTATTTAGAAAAGCATGGTGTGCCGAAGTCTCCAGAAGACTTAAAAAATCATGCCTGTTTACGCTTGGTAAACCCATCTATTACACCAGATTGGCACTTGTTAAATGCAAAGGGTGAGTCTTACCAAATTGATACTGGCGGGCAACTCATTGCTGATAACCCAGAGTTATTGTTAGATGTGGTGCAACAGGATATGGGCATCGCATTATTGCCGATGTTTTCGGCTTTAGATGCAGTTCAAAATGGAAGATTATGTCATATCTTGCCAGAGTGGCGTTCACCCGACATCGGAGTTTATACCTTATTGCCTTCACGCCATTTTATTGATGCCAAAACACGTGCATGGTTAGATTGGGTGGAAGAATATATTTCCCCAAGAATCGAAATGGATGCATCTTATTTTTATAAATAATGAGATAAATTTTTTAAGGACTACAATTGAAAAAGGATGAAGAATAATACGGATTTAGAATAAAAATAGGGTAGAAAATGCTTCTGTTGAGAGGGGCATTTAATACAGAGATAAATGCTAAACTTTAAAAAAAAATTGCATGAGGGATTTAGTCCCAACTTCTGAACAGAATGAGATAAAGATTAGACGTGATGATCTGGTACTTTGCCTAATATTAAGCCTTATACCAGATGCAGACCTACTTTAATTTATGGTTAGGCACACTTGGTTTGCCAATAAGCATTTGCATAGTTCGACAAGCTTTTTCGGTTTAACACATTGCTAATATTTTGGCTGGCTTGCATCAGTTTTTCTAAGTCAATGCCAGTTTTAAAGCCCATGTGTGACAGCAAATAAAATAGATCTTCGGTCGATACATTGCCAGAAGCACCTTTGGCATAAGGGCAACCGCCAAGTCCTGCAAGAGACGAATCAAAAACACGAATACCTTGCTGTAAAGACTGATAAATATTGGCAATCGCCATGCCATAGGTATTGTGGAAATGCCCAGCCAAAACCTTGCTGTCGAGTTCAGCGAGGCATGCTTGCCAAACCTTTTGAACGCGATCTGGTGTTGCTGTACCAATGGTTTCACCTAAAGACACCTCATAGCAGCCCATGTCATAGAGTCGTTTAACCACTTTTACCACTTGCTCAGGGGCAATTGCGCCTTCATAAGGACAATCGACTATACAAGAGACATAACCACGCACACGAATGTTATGGGCTTTTGCTGCACTCATGACATCGCTAAATTTTTCAAAGCTCTCATCGATTGAGCAGTTAATATTTTTACGGGTAAAGCTTTCAGAAGCTGCGGTAAACACCGCAACCTCTTTGCATCCTACCGCTTGAGCAGTTTCAAAACCTTTGATATTTGGGGTGAGTAGACTAAATTGCACATCGCTTGTTTGTGGTAATTGCTTAAATAGCTCGTCACTTTGAGCCATTTGCGGTACCCATTTTGCCGAAACGCATGAACCGACTTCTATCGATTTTAGACCTGCATTAATCAGGTCATTAATGAAGTTTAAGCGTTGTTCGACAGTTAAAGCCTGCTTTTCATTTTGGAGGCCGTCTCTGGGACCGACCTCCACGATTTTGACAAACTCACTCATGCAACTTCCTCCTGAGCAGGCTGAAATTCCACAAGCTCGTCGCCAGCTTTGACTTGATCACCGACTTGGAAGTAGGAGTCGACAATCAAGCCGTCTTTAGGCGCACGAATGGTGTATTCCATTTTCATGGCTTCAAGCGTCATTAAAATATCGTCTTTCTTTACGCTATGATTTGCGCTCACCAGTACTTGCGTGACCACACCCGGCATTGGTGCTTTTAGGTGACCTTCATCGGCTTGGCTATCTGCTTGATTAAAGTCTTGGCGAATATAAGCAAACTTATAGCTCTGTCCATTTTGGAACAAGGTAATGCCTTGCTGACTTTGGTTAAACGATAGCTTTTGCTGAGTTCCATCAATTTGAACAGAGGCAGTATGTGCATCAATCAATTGACCTGAAATTGGGTAGCTTTGTCCGTTATATTCTGCGGTGAAGCCATCTTCATTTGAGGCAAACTTGATTTGGATATTTTGGTTTAAATAGTTCAGTTTAATGCTGTGCTGATAGGCAATATTTAAACGCCAAAGTGGTTGAGCCTGCCAAAGCTGTTTTTGGCTTGAGCTGTTGTTATTAAGTTTACTTAGAAATTCAATAAATGCTGCTACAACTACAAGTTCAGGTTTGATATCTTCAGGGCTAAACAAGAAGTTTTGTTCACGTTGAATCAGGTTAGTATCAAGCTTGGCTTGTTTAAACGATTCGCTACGAACAATTTTTTCAAGAAAAGCAATGTTGTTACCTAAACCATCGACATGGAATTGGCTTAAGGCATGCTGCATTTGAATGAGCGCAGCTTCACGGTTTTTACCCCATACGATCAGTTTGGCAATCATTGGGTCGTAATAGGTCGTGATTTCATCGCCTTCAACAATACCGCTGTCTACACGTACATATTGGTTTTGAGTTGGATAGTGCAAATAGTCAATTTTACCAATGGCAGGTAAAAAGCCTTTTTCAGGTTCTTCAGCGTAGATCCGTGCTTCGAGCGCATGGCCGTTAATTTGCAATTCGTTTTGTAGTTTAGGTAAAGGTTCACCATACGCCACACGAAGTTGCCACTCGACCAAGTCTTCACCTGTAATCATTTCAGTGACAGGGTGTTCGACTTGTAGGCGGGTATTCATTTCCATGAAATACGCTGTACCATCTTGTTCTACAATAAACTCAACCGTACCTGCGCCAACGTAATTTACAGCGCGTGCAGCATCAATTGCCGCTTGGCGCATTGCATCGAGCTTCTCGCTTGGCATTTGTGGAGCAGGGGCTTCTTCTAGCACTTTTTGGTGACGGCGTTGTACAGAACAATCGCGTTCAAACAAATGTACATAGTTGCCATGTGTATCGCCAAACACTTGCACTTCAATATGGCGTGGTTGAATCACATAACGCTCAATCAAGACGTCATCATTACCAAAGCTCGATTTGGCTTCACGTTTACACGAGGCTAAGGCATGCAGAAAGTCTTCACTGCGTTCAACCAAACTCATGCCTTTACCACCGCCGCCAGCACTGGCTTTAATTAAAACAGGATAGCCAATTCGGTCTGCTTGTTGTTTTAAAAAGTCAGCATCTTGATTAGTTCCGTGATAGCCCGGCGTTAAAGGGACACCTGCTTTTTCCATTAAAGCTTTCGAGGTTGCTTTTAAGCCCATCGCTAAAATGGCATCCACTGGTGGGCCAATAAAGCAAATGTTGTGTTGTTGGCAAGCGAGTGCAAACTGGTCATTTTCTGAAAGGAAGCCGTAGCCTGGGTGAACCGCTTGGCTACCTGTATCAATCGCTGCTTGAATAATACGATCAACCTGTAAATAACTTTGTGTTGCAGGGGACTGACCAATATAAACCGCTTCATCTGCAAGTTTGACATGTTGTGCATTTGCGTCTGCATCTGAGTAAACGGCAACCGTTGCAATACCTAATTTTTTAGCTGTACGAATTACACGGCAGGCAATTTCGCCACGGTTCGCAATTAAAATCTTTTCAAACATGATGATCGTCCTTAATTGTTGTTATTCGAGTTAGAAACCCAAGCAGGCTGTTGTTTATTTAAAAAGGCACTCAGACCTTCTTTTGCCTCGCTACCTTGACGAACTTGAGCAATATGATGTGCTGTCTGTTGTAGCAAGTCATTGCTCATGGTCTGATTGCTCACCATTTGAATGAGTTGTTTTGAGGCCGCTTGAGCATGCGGGCCACCAAGTAATAGAGCATCAACAATTTCTTGAACTTTTTTATCTAAGTCTTCAGCATCTGCTACTTCGTGCGCCAAACCAATTTGTTTGGCTTCACGTGCTGAAATCCGCTCGGTAGTTAAGAAGTAACGAGACGCTTGTCTTGCGCCAATTGCACGAATTACATAAGGACTAATGGTAGATGGAGCAAGCCCTAAACGAACTTCAGATGTTGCAAACTTGGCATCAGTGCTGGCAATGCAAATATCACATGCTGACGCTAAACCCATGCCGCCACCAAAGGCAATGCCATGCACTCGGGCAATGGTCGGTTGTTTAAGCGTTGCAAGTGCATCTAACATTTGTGCAAGTTTTAATGCATCTGCTTCATTTTCTGCTGAAGATGCCTGACCTGCCTGTTTCATCCAGTTGAGGTCGGCACCTGCCGAAAAGCTTTTGCCGCGACCTGCTAAAACCACTACACGAATGTCATCACGGGTATTAATTTGCTTAAAGCAAGCATGTAGTTCTTCAATGACTGTCGTATTAAAAGCATTGTGTAATTCAGGGCGGTTCAGCCAAACATAGGCAACCTGACCTTGTTGTTCGAGTTGTAAAAATTGATAGCTCATATACACCTCTTACATGCGGAACACGCCAAATTTGGTTGGCTGGATTGGAGCATTCATAGCAGCTGCAAGACTTAAACCAAGTACCTGACGAGTTTGCGCTGGGTCGATTACACCGTCATCCCAAAGGCGGGCAGAAGCATAGTACGGATGGCCTTGGCGCTCGTATTGTTCACGAATTGGTTGTTTGAATTCGTCTTCTTGTTGCGCTGACCACTCGGCACCTTTTTGCTCAATCTGATCGCGCTTTAAAGTTGACAGCACGCTTGCCGCTTGTTCGCCGCCCATCACAGAAATACGAGAGTTTGGCCAAGTCCATAAAAAGCGTGGTGAATAAGCACGGCCACACATGCCGTAGTTACCCGCACCAAATGAACCGCCAATAATTAGGGTGAGTTTTGGTACATTTGCGGTTGCAACTGCCATCACCAATTTAGCGCCGTTTTTTGCAATCCCTTCATTTTCATACTGGCGACCAACCATAAAGCCCGTAATGTTTTGTAGGAATAACAATGGAATATTGCGCTGTGTGCATAGCTCAATGAAGTGCGCACCTTTTTGTGCAGACTCGGAAAATAAAATTCCGTTATTGGCAATAATGCCGACTGGCATACCATAGAGTGAAGCGAAACCAGTAATCAGTGTTGAACCAAAGCGTGCTTTGAACTCATCAAAACGAGAGCCGTCTACAATGCGGGCAATCACTTCACGTACATCGAAAGGTTTACGCGCATCATTTGGCACTACACCATAGAGTTCTGAAGCATCAAATAATGGTTCATCAACTTGTTTATTTAACTCATTTGGCTTTTTATTTAAGTTCGCAACAATGTTTCGTGCAATGGCAATTGCATGTTCATCATTTTCAGCTAAATGGTCAGCCACACCCGAAAGACGTGTGTGGACATCACCACCGCCTAAGTCTTCACTGCTTACCACTTCACCCGTTGCAGCTTTTACTAGAGGAGGGCCACCTAAGAAAATCGTACCTTGATTACGTACAATAATCGTTTCATCAGACATGGCAGGAACATAAGCACCACCTGCGGTACAGCTACCCATCACCACAGCAATTTGGGCAATACCCAGACTCGACATACGTGCCTGATTATAGAAAATACGCCCAAAGTGATCACGGTCTGGGAAAACCTCATCTTGCATTGGTAAATAGGCACCGCCTGAATCTACTAAATAAATACAAGGCAAGTGATTTTGTTCAGCAATTTCTTGTGCGCGTAAATGCTTTTTAACCGTAAGTGGGTAATACGTTCCACCTTTAACCGTTGCATCGTTGGCAACGATCATGCAAGTTACGCCGTTGACTTGACCAATACCAGCAATCACACCCGCAGCAGGAACATCATCTTCATAAACGTTGTACGCTGCCAACTGACCAATTTCTAAAAATGCCGTACCGACATCAATCAGTTGATCAATACGTTCACGGGGTAAAAGTTTACCTCGAGCCAAATGTTTTTGACGGGCATTTTCACCACCGCCTAATGCAATACGCTGGGCAACTTGTTTTAGATCTGTGACCAATGTTTGCATGGCTTGCTGGTTTGTTTTGAAGTCTTCGCTTCGAACATTAATCTTGCTTTGTAATTGGTTCATAAGATGCGTCCTTATTTATAATTATTATTTGGTTTCATTGAAGAGTTCGCGGCCAATCAGCATGCGGCGAATTTCAGAAGTTCCGGCACCAATTTCATAAAGTTTTGCATCGCGCCATAAACGGCCAGCAGGGAATTCATTGATATAACCATTACCGCCTAAAGTCTGGATTGCTTCACCAGCCATCCATGTTGCTTTTTCGGCAGAATATAAAATGGCACTTGCAGCATCTTTACGTAGGCTGCGGTCATGGTCAGCTTTGTCACAGGCAGCACCAACAGCATAGACGAGTGCTTTACATGCCAACCAAGTTGAATACATATCGGCAAGTTTGCCTTGCATAAGCTGGAATTCACCTAACGCCTGACCAAACTGTTCACGTTGATGTAAATAAGGAATCACGACATCTAAACAGGCATCCATAATGCCTAAAGGTCCAGCACTTAAAACTGCACGTTCATAGTCCAAACCACTCATGAGTACTTTTGTGCCGTTACCGACACCGCCGAGTACGTTTTCAGCAGGTACTTCTACATTGTCAAAAAACAGTGGGTAAGTGTTAGAGCCACGCATACCGAGTTTGTCTAAATGGTTACCGTGACTAAAGCCTTTCATGCCTTTTTCAATTAAGAAAGCGGTCATGCCTTTCGCACCAGCTTGCGGATCAGTTTTAGCGTAAACCACAAGTACATCTGCATCACCACCGTTGGTGATCCACATTTTTGAACCGTTTAAAACGTAGTGATCACCTTTTTGCTCAGCACGTAATTTCATGCTGACGACATCAGAACCCGCATTCGGTTCAGACATCGCAAGGGCACCCACATATTCACCGGAAATTAATTTTGGTAAATACTTTTGTTTTTGCTGCTCGTTACCGTTACGGTTAATTTGGTTTACGCATAAATTAGAATGAGCACCATAAGAAAGACCAATGGCTGCCGAAGCACGAGAAATTTCTTGCATAGCAATAATATGAGCTAAATAACCCATATTGGCACCGCCATATTCTTCAGAAACCGTCATGCCTAGAAGGCCCATATCTCCGAATTTTTTCCAGAGATGTGCAGGGAATTTGTTGTCTTGATCAACTTGTTGGGCAATTGGTGCAATTTCTTTTGCACAAAATGCGGCTACCGAATCTTGAAGCGCAATTAAAGTTTCATCTAGACCGAAATTCAAGCTGCGTAGGTTCATGATATTTTCATCCTATTGGTTATATTTGTTGTCCATAAAATATTTTGTGGGTATTTGATAATTACCATACAATGATTTTTTGAAAAAGTGAATACAGATTCATAAAATGATTTACAATTCATTTTATTTGTTGGAGAATAAATTATGAGCTATAAACGATCATCTTTAATGCAAGAGCGGATGGAGCAAAATCGAAAGTCGATTTTGAGTTCAGCCAGAAAAATAATTTCAGAGGGAGGATTTAAGGACGCGCAAATACAAACAATTGCAGAGCAAGCGGGTGTATCAAGTGGACTGGTTTATCGCTACTTCGATAATAAAAGCCAAGTGCTAATAGAAGTTTTGTCTGATGCCATTAATACAGAGCTATTGGTGATTGATTCGATTACCGAAAGTGATTTATCGGCAAAGCAGAAATTACACAAAGCGGTGGCAACCTTTGTAAAACGGGCACTCAATAGTCCTCAGCTTGCATATTCACTCATGTTTGAACCCGTCGATTCAACGGTTGAACATGAGCGTTTTCGTGTGAAGCAATTGATTAAACAAAGTATTAAAAAAATACTTGCGGATGGAAATGCAAGTGGTGAGTTTGTCTTGGATGATTTAAACACAGCAGCACTTTGTGTAGTCGGTGCCATGACTTATGTGGTAGTTGAACCCCTAGACCCAGCTCAAAATACAAAGTTTGATCATGCGCACAAAGACTATTTTTCAAAACAAATTGCTGACTTTTGTGTAGACGCTGTGCAGAAGAAATAGGGCATATAAAGATTAAAACAACACAAAATAAGTAGTTTGGAAAAGTAGTTGCAGTAACAACAATTAGATCAGGTAAGAAGAGAATTAGAAGAATCAAGGAGAATGATTCAATGCAACAAGAACGGTTAAGCTACGCCTCGGGACCAAGTACACAACCCTTATTGGGTATGACCATTGGTGAACAATTTGATCAGGCCTGTCGGCAATATGCTGAAAAGGAAGCAATCGTTAGTTTTCATCAAAACAGACGATTAACCTATAAAGCTTTACAAGATGAAGTAAATGCTTTTGCTTGTAGCCTTTTAAAATTGGGATTAAGAAAAGGAGATCGATTAGCGATCTGGTCGCCTAATTGTGTGGAATGGACGGTAACCCAATTTGCAGCTTTTAAAGCAGGGATTATTTTAGTCAATCTCAATACAGCTTATAAAAGCCATGAACTTGAATATGTGTTGAGTAAAGTCTCATGCAAAGGATTGATTATTGCTTCTCAATTCAAAACGACTGATTATCAAGAATTACTCACAAAAATTGCCCCTGAATTAACTAATAGTCCAGATAAAGTGCTCAGTTCAGAGCGACTACCACATTTAAAATTTGTCATTAAAATTGATGACCAACAACATACGGGTATTTATCGCTTTAGTGATTTAGTTACTACACCAACTTCTGATGAGCTAGAACAATTAAAACTATTAACCAAGCAGCTCCAGTTTGATGAAACTATTAACATTCAATTTACCTCAGGTACAACAGGTAACCCTAAAGGGACCATGTTGACCCACCATAATATTTTAAATAATGGCTATTTTGTCGGTGAAGGCATTCGTTTAACCCCTCAAGATAAAGTTTGTATTTCCGTGCCGTTGTTTCATTGTTTTGGCATGGTCATGGGGAATTTAGCCTGCGTTACGCATGGTTCAACCATGGTCTATCCATCGGCGGTATTTAATCCTTTGGAAACTTTAAAAGCGATTCATCAAGAACGTTGTACGGCAGCTTATGGCGTGCCGACCATGTTTATTGCCACCTTAGAACATGAGCAATTTAATGAGTTTGACCTGTCGAGCTTAAGAACAGGAATTATGGCAGGTAGTCCTTGCCCACGTGAAATTATGCAGCGGGTTATAGACCGTATGCATATGTCTGAAATCACCATTTGTTATGGTATGACTGAAACCTCACCAGTAAGTGTACAAAGTTCGGTAAATGATTCGATTGATAAACGAGTAAGCACGGTTGGGCATGTTCATCCGCATGTTGAAATTAAAATTGTCGATTTAGAAGGGCAGATTGTTCCGCAAGGGACTTTAGGTGAATTATGTGTTCGTGGTTATTCAGTGATGGCTGGCTATTGGGGCGAAGAAGAAAAGACTCGTGAAGTGATAGATGCGGCTGGTTGGATGCATACGGGTGATATTGCTGAAATGGATCAAGACGGTTTTATTAAAATTAAAGGCCGTATTAAAGATGTGGTGATTCGTGGTGGGGAAAATCTGTTTCCAAAAGAGATTGAAGACTTTTTATATACCCATCCAGATGTAAGCGATGTCCAAGTCATTGGCTTACCAGATGCCAGATATGGTGAAGAACTCTGTGCTTGTATTATTTTGCATGAGCATCATCAAATTGATGAAGACAGTATTCGCCAATTCTGCAAAGAACATATTTCCCATAATAAAGTGCCACGCTATGTCCGATTCTTTAATGAGTTTCCAATGACTGCTTCAGGCAAAGCGCAGAAGTTTAAATTGCAGGAAATTATGCGCGCTGAACTTAATTTAACTGGAAATGTCTTTGATTAAAGAAGTCTAAAGTTTGGTCAAAGTGCAGCAAATTATAAATTTAAAGGCAGTTTAAGTAGGGATAAAACAAAATGGCAAAAGACTTTAATAGCCCAAAGGTAGTCGAAGGATATGATGAACATATTCGTAAATTAATTCCAGGTTATGAAGTTATCCATCTACAGGTGGGTGCCATTTTGCAATCTGTGTTGAAACCTAATGCTCATATTTTAATTGTAGGCTGTGGTACGGGTTATGAACTCGAATATTTACTTAAACGTCATCCAAACTGGAAATTTACAGCAGTTGATCCATCTTTAACCATGCTGCAAAAAGCTCAGGAGCAGGTTGAGCTTTTAGATAAATCTTCACAAGTTACCTTTGTTCATGGTGATACTTCAGCACTGCCTTTAGAACCATGTTTCGATGCTGCATTGTCTATTCTTGTGGCTCATTTTATTGCAGATGACATAAAACCTGTTTTCTTTAAGGATATTTATGATCGCTTAAAAGAAAAAGCGATTTTGCTGACTTATGACCTCATGACCTGTATAAACCCAATGCAACTTCAAGCATTGCGTTATTTGTGCCTGGCACAAGGTCTAACAGAAGAGCAGTGTCAAAAAATGTTAGAGCGTATGGCGCAAGACTTTTTTAGCCTAACCACTGAGGGGTATATAAAACTTTTGGAAAAAACTGGTTTTGAAAGCGTACAGCCTTATACGCAAATTTTGACTTATCAGGGGTTTATTGCAAAAAAATAATACTATTGGGGAATATAAATAAGGGGTTAAAACCGAATATTCTCAATTTGGATGAGAATATAAAAAATGAAAAATTAAAAAGTTACTTTTGCTGCTTTAGGGAGGATGGGGCTAAAAATATGAAGGAACGTCTTTCTGTGAAAGAAAGGCAAATTTTCAAGGATCTATTTTAGATAGGTACATAACAAAAAGGATGTCGAGATCTTTAAGTCTGTTTAAAGGTCTAAAGGAAAATTTCATGATGAAAGTTTTAAATACAACGGTTCAAAAAAGCCTATTGGCAGTTTCTGTGACTCTGCTTATGTCTTCTGCTTTTGCTGGTCAAGTAAACCCTGAAATAGAGCAACTTCGTCAAGAAGTAAACGAATTACGGGCAATGCTACAGGCAGATATACAAACTCAAAAATCTTTAAGCCAAGAAAAAGTAGAACAAGTCGCTCCTGTCGTTACCCAAGCTCCGCAATCTATACAACAAGTATTAACTAAATCGGGTACAGAATTTAACTTATATGGTTATATACGAGCAGATGCTTCTTATCAAATGAAGGGTGCATCTACGATGTATAACAATATTAGTGGTGTTCCTCTTGAACATACGCCAGAAGAATCTGCCCAGAAGGACCAATTGCACAGTACGGTTTATGTGACCCGTTTCGGATTGAATTTTAAAACACCGACAACTGCTGGCGATGTGGGTGGAAAGTTAGAAATGGACTTTTTTGGGGCTGCTACTCGTGATCAGTTCCGTATACGTCATGCTTATTTAACTTTTGATAAATGGTTGATTGGTCAAACATGGTCGACATTTATTGCACCTGAATATTACCCAGAAACGATTGATGCAGGTACATTTGTAGGTAGTGCCTTGCTTAGATCGCCAATGGTTCGCTATAGCGATAACTTAACGGCAAATACAAGTTTTGCAGTATCAGTTGAAGACCCGAAATATACAGCGGCAACAGACCCAGATAACAAAATGCGTTTACCTGCTTTAGTGGGGCGCTTAAATCATAAATTTGCCAATGGTTCGATGCTTTCAGGCCGTAGTTTTGTTGCAGAAAAAAGAACCAATAATGACAGTGAGTGGGCTTGGGGCGTAGGTTTCGGTGGTAAATACCAAATGACACCCGATACTTTACTTAAAGCCGATTATTACCATGTCAAAGGCGATGGGCGTTTCTTATTGTGGAGCAATAGTGGCTATGCAATAGATGATCAAAACAACATGCATAGTAATGAATTCGACACGGTTTCTTTAGGTATAACTCATCAATTTACACCGAAAATTCGCTCGACTTTGGGCTATGGCTATATGAAAGCTAAAGACGATAACCGTTTTGCCGAATTACAGCACAATAACACGACTCAAAACAAACAGCTTTGGCAGGGCTGGGTAAATACGATGTATAACCCATACAAACCAATTACCTTAGGTGTTGAGTATGTATATGGCGAACGAGAAACATTCGATGGTCGTAACGGGATTGATAACCGCTTTAACATGATAGCGAGTTACGATTTCTAAATAGTTATTCCCATCAGGTGAATAGGTTCACCTGATGGAGCAATTATTAATTTTTAATAATCTGGTCTAACTGTACCAATTCAGCCATATGCTGATTGCCGCGATCATTAGGATGTAAATGATCTCCTGAATCATAAATTGGATTTAACCGGTTGGGATGTATTGGATCTTTTAAACCTTCATCAAGATCAAGTACATCATCAAATGTTTTACTGGTTCTCATCCAGTGGTTAATGCGCTGACGTAATTCATCTTTATTAGGTTGGTAATAATTATCTAAAGGTGTATTGGGTAAAGCGCCTGCAAAGGGAAGTAACGTCGCCCCAATCACTTGAATGCCTTGCTCATGAGCTTCCTTTACAACACGTTTATAACCCTCGGTTAATGCTTCAAAAGACGGTATTTGTTGTTTAGGTGCAAAAGCTGTACCGGGCCATGAAATATCATTAATACCAACTAAAACAATTAAAGTTTTAACGCCTGAATATTGAAATATCTCACTGTTTAAACGTTTTAAAACGCTATCACCCATACCATCGGTAAGTAATCGATTTCCTGAAATACCATTATTAACTACGGCCACACGATGTACAGATAAACGTTTCGCTAAAAAATCGGTCCATCTCGTATTTGCATCTAAGGTTGCAGTCGCCCCATCGGTAATTGAGTCTCCAATAACAGCAACCACCTGAGCTTTCTCTTTGGGTTTTACCTCTATTGCAGACAGTAATAACCGTGCCGTCGTTGTTTTGGCATCGGTTGGCGTAGTTAAATTTGTTGTCTGATTTCCAGCAATGATCCAACTGGTTTGTTTCGCATCCCAATGGAAAGTTTTAAACGTTGTTGGTTTTTGAATAAAGCTATTTACCACCAATTGAGCATGATCGGGTACAGGCAGCTGAATTGGATCACTTATGAGTTGTTTGCCGGGTAAAATTCTTGCTTTAAGTTGACCAGAAAAATAAACAGGATAGGTGCTCTTAGATTTCAGGCTTGCTGCGTTCGCTAAACCAATTGTTGTTTGATCTATATAAAGAGGTTGCTCACCATATTGATTGGTAAAAACAAGCCGAACGGCTTTACCACCTAAACTAATTTGGCTTACCTGCCTAATTGTTTGGTTGGATATTTGCTCTGGAATAAGGGTTGGAAAAACGAAGTCTTTATTCCAAACTTTTTGAGGACTCGCAGACCAAGTGGTAATCCATTGGTGCTTTGGTACTTCAGCTTGTGCAACGCTCGTAAATAAAGCCAAAGAAAATAGGATGGCTTGATAAAGTTTCATCTCGTGAACTCTTTAAAACAAATTAAAGATATCTTGAAATAAATTGATGCCTTGTTATAGCGGGCTAAGCGGAATAAGATTTGTGAATACAATTCATAAATAAATTTTGTTATGTCTTATTTTGATATTAATCGATCTGGCGAGTTGGCAATTTTTATACGTGTGGTCGAGCTTGGAAGTTTTTCAGCCGTAGCAAGGGCATGTGATATGACGCCGTCTGCGGTCAGTAAGTTAATTTCCCGTTTAGAAAAAAGACTTGGTGTCAGATTATTGAACCGTTCAACACGTCAGTTTCAGCTTACCAGTGAAGGATGCCAGTTTTATGAGCAAGGTCTTCAAATACTCAATAATTTAGATGAACTTGAACAATCCGTTACCGCAAATCATATACCGAAAGGGCGAATTAGAATCCATACCAGTCTTTCATATTGGACTCACTTTTTATTACCGTGTATTTCCTTATTTAATCAGCGCTACCCACAAATTGAGTTAGAGGCTCATTTGAGTGACGAAGTCATTAATTTGGTTGAGCAAAGAATTGATGTTGCAATTCGGACAGGACCATTAAAAAGTTCCAATTTGGTGGCTCGCTCACTCGGTAGTACGCATAAAGTTTATGTATGTTCACCCGCGTATATTGAACAGCATGGTTGCCCTGAACATCCAGATGAACTACATGAACATCAGCTTTTAGATGTAAGTTATCAGCGCCAGAATAAAACTTGGCTATTTAAAAAAGCAGATCAGGAAATTAATCTAACCCCCTCTAGAGTTTTGAAAGTAAACCACGGTGAAGCAATTTTACAGTTGGTACTAGCAGGTGTTGGTATTGCTCAACTCAATGAATTTCAAATCCAAAAAGCATTACATCAAAAACAACTCGTCAAAATTCTTGAAGACTGGAATATTCGTGCTTCTGAAGAGTTTCATGCTGTTTGGATTGGTCATGATAAATATGTCCCTAATCGTGTACGTGCATTTTTAGATTTTTTGGTAGAGCATGCTCCTATAGGTTAGTACACTATTTTCTTGCGCTAAATTGGCACTGTTGCATTGTTTTATTCATGGTTTCTACAAAATTCATTTTGGTATCAATGTTCTGCAAACTCACTTTGGGTAAGCTTTCCACAAACTGTGGCGAATAGTGCTGCTCTAACGAGTTATAAATACAATTACACTGTGAAAGGTCATGTCCCGCCCACACACAACGCGTATTAAATTCATTTTTACTCATGGGTCTACAGCCCATTAGATTTAAAACACTGATTGTAAGAAGGCTCACCAAAACAAAACGATAGAGAAAAAACATTATTGTTACTCTGCATAGGTTGTTGTTATCGTTAAGTGATGTTGATAGAAGTTCTAATCTTTATGATGTGGTTTTTGAATACATAAAACTTTTGATCCCAACTTATATAGATGGGTAGGCAAAAGTATTAAGTAAACAACTTTTGAACTCTATATAAGGTTTTTATTTTAGAGAGGTGAGTAGAGCGATCTCTAAAAAATGCCTGAATAAATAAAAGACGTCGAATATGGGTAAGATCAATAAGAGAATGTAAAAAATATAGAATAATAGTCATGAGTGACTCCTTGATTAAAAGAAGTTACGCCCACTCATTGCTAATCATTATGGTGGTGAAACGAAAGGGGGTTAGCAGACTGATACCTAAGAAACCAGCACACCCGAAGGTGTCCCACTCTCGTTCCTCCATCAAAGGCACGAGGGGCTTCACACCAAAAAACATGTTTTTAGTGCACTTAGGTAGACGGTCTGCTAAAACCGACTGACAAAATTTGTCAGCGCGAGCATCATAAGCTGAGCATTAGAGTGGGTCAATTGCAAAAATAAAAGATTGATTTATATAAATTGATATAAATATTTACCTGTTTTTATTTAGAAAATAGAAAAATTAAAAAATATTATATGGCTATAACTAATTTTTATTTTACTGGCGGTGTCGTTTTTTAATCATATATATCAAATATTTATTAATTGTTTATTTATATAGTATATCAATACCGTTAATTAGATGTGTTGTTTGGCTAAACTATTTAATAATTCGATTTTTATAATTTGGGCTATGGAGTATATCCACTGCTTGCCAAAAAATAACCAAAATTTCAATTGCAAGAAATATAATTTTATTAATCATATTTTAGGGTTTTTACATAAGCTTGCATAATCTACAAAAGTTAAGAGAACCACTGCGGTAGGCCAACATAAGATAATGTTATTCATAAACCTACATTTTAATATTTATAAAGGTGATCTAAATGGTAAGAATCTTTTGTGCAGTGAGTATGGTGCTTGCAATTGCTATGGGTATGAGCGCTTGCCAAGACCGCAATTCAAGAAATGATGGAATGCATGAAGCAAGTGATCCGGCAGCACCTCATGATATGAATAGAAACTCACAATAATTAGTTTTTCTTAAAAAGCCTGCTTATTAAGTGGGCTTTTTTTATAGGTATTTTATCTAGGATAGATTGCTTAATAAAAATTAAATACATAAAAATATAATATTAATCAATTAATTATATTAATTTTGTGGTCTGGGGTGCTAGTGTTTCTGAATTGTTGCAAACTAAATATATCTTTTCAAAAAGTTAATAAAACAAACACAATAGCTTACTTATATTCATCCAAAATTCATTTTAGTAATAATGAACTATAAAGGTAAGGATATGCCCCAATATTTAAAAATAGCTGAGAAAATATATCAAAATGTTAAAGAAAAAAAGGGTTTTACGGATGAACCGATGGAAGATCTTAACAATTTGATGATTGAGCTCAGACATGAAATAAAGGGGACACAGTTAAAGCTTTTATATAATTATATTGATTTCGCTGAGCTGTTAATTAAGCCTTTACAAGAGTCAAAAATTAAATTGGATTTAAGTCTTATTCCTAAAAGTAAGAATACACAGGAGTTTGTACTTTGGCTTGCTGGTTTTATTGAGCGGATTACAACAGGTGGGCAAGAGAAATTACCCCCAATTCAGGCCAAAATTACTTTACCAGCTTATGCTTATGAGGAAACTTATCCTTCACAGAAAAAGCCGGTAAATAATGGCGAAGAAATAATTGAATATTTTAAGAAAAATCAAAATTGATTTTAACGAAAACCTGACTTGATGATTTAAGTCAGGTTTTTATTCTGATAAGCCAGTAATTATGGATATTTAAGGGGACAGATATGTTTGTGTATTTTACAGATGGTACTTACATTAACGATTTTGAAATTTATGGCGTAAAAGCAAAACGTGAGCAAAGCAAAAACTATAAAAAAAGCCTATTTCCCAGGGCCAATAGGAAATAAGCTTATAGCTTTGGACCGTTTGAGGACGTTAAATATCATCCCATGCATCTTTAATGGCTTGTTTCGCGTGTTCCCATTTTAAGCGAGACTCAGCTTTGAGTTCTTCCCATTTTTGCTGCAAACTACCTTCCATGTCTTCAAACTGAGTTCCTTCCTTAGATTCAGAACGAGCCCGATGACCAAGTTCATAAGCAGCAGAAAAATCACGATCATAATCTAGATCTGGTGTTGTTAATTGTGCTTCTTGGTAATAAGGACGGGTAAGATAGCTTTCACGCCAGCGAGAGTCAGAATAGTTATGATCGCCAGCTACTAATTGAGCATGATCTGTATTTTGATCTGTCATCAGAATTCCCTCATATTTTATTGAATTTTATGCTTATATTAGATTTAGGAAGGTGAGTTCACCTTCCTAAATGATCGACCGCATCAAAGAACAACTACAAACAATTAACGTTGTTGGTTGTTATTTGAATTTTGTTGGCCAGAATCTTTTTGGTTAGATCCTTGTTGTTGGCCGCGGTTATCATTTTGCTGTTGTTGCTGATTATTTTGTTGCTGTTGATCGTTTTGCTGTTGGTTACCGTGTTGTTGTTGATTACGGTTGTCATTTTGCTGTTGTTGCTGTTGCTGATTATTGCGTTGATTTGCTTGATTATTAGTAGTGCTCATTTTTAATTACCTCATATCAATTATGACGATGTGTTTTATCTGAGAGCTTCAGATAGGGTTATTAAAACATGTAGCTTTTAAATGTGTAGGGTAGGGGTGTTACCCTATATTTAAATGTAAATTTAAAAACTATCAATTTTAAATAACTTACTGATTTTTAGTGAATATGATTTTTAGTCATAAACATTATTAATATGAATGTTTAAAAAATTACATTTCAGCACATAATATTTAAGAAAGATAATAAATATTTCCAAATGTATATTTGTT